>NZ_JAAZQW010000001.1:152509-254244 GCF_012371415.1 Acinetobacter sp. A3 | reverse complement strand
CTTGCTGAACATGAAATTTCAGATACAATAGCCAACCTGTTAATAACTCATTTGGAACCAAGTAAGGCATTACAAGCAAAAGCATCAAGCTTAAGCAATGTAACTAAGACCCGAACAAGTCCATAACAGTTGTGCTGGCGACAATAGCAAGAGTGAACCACCTGATCCCTTCCCGAACTCAGAAGTGAAACCTCTTCGCGCTGATGGTAGTGTGGGGTTACCCATGTGAGAGTAAGTCATCGCCAGCTCATTATTCGAAACACCTTCAACTAACGTTGAGGGTGTTTTTTTATGCTGAAAAAAAGAAAATAAAGAATACTAAAATATCTGTATTAAAAAATATTTATGATTTTAAATTAATCTATGTTATATCTTATAAAATGGCATAAAAATTGCTTATTAGAGCTTATTGGATTAAGTTGTTGAAAATCAATTATTTTAAAAGAGTAGTAAGATATGAAGTTATCGGTTGGACTTAAAGTTGCAAACTCCTTGTCACTGACACCGCAGTTACAACAAGCCATTCGTTTGCTTCAACTTTCAAGCTTGGAGTTAGAACAAGAAGTTCAAATTCAATTGGATAGTAATCCTTTATTAGAAAAAATCGAAGAACAAAGCAGTATTGAAAGCTTATCAACACTCGAAGACCAAGAGCGAGATCAGAAAGATTTAACAAAAGAACTAAATGCAGATCATTTGCCAAATGATTTGCCGGTAGATACGGATTGGGATGATGTGTATACCCACTTACCGACCAGTTTAGGGGCGGCAGAATATGAAGAGCGAGAGGATAATCGTCAAGGCCACTTAGGGCTAAAAGAACACATGCATACGCAAATTAATTTGTTGCATTTTTCGCAAGTTGAACAGTTAATTGCATATTGTATTGTCGATGCTTTGGATGACAATGGTTTTTTGGATTGTGAAGTATCGGAAATTACTACATCGGTGCAGCATCTATTGGCATCTATGGACTACGAAGATGAAGTGGAAGATGACGAAGTTCTAGTGGTGCTAAAACATATCCAGCGTTTAGATCCAATTGGGATTGGTTCACGGAATTTGGCTGAGTGTTTATCTATTCAACTTGAAAGTTTGGCTATAGATGTGCCATACCGTCAGGAAGCGCTACAGTTAATGCAGCATTATGAGCTCTTAATCTCGAATGATTTGCCGAAACTACTGAAGCAAACAGGTTTGAACACTACGCAGTTACAACATGCCGTGGCATTGTTGAAAACATTACAAGCACATCCTGGTACTGCATTTGAAGATCAGGATTCAGACTACCAAATTCCAGATGTGGTAGTTAGTAAAAAACAGGATCATTGGCATGTGCAACTCAATCCAGATGTTGTGCCTAAGCTTAGAATTAATTCCTTTTATGCCAATATGATTAAACGCGCAGATCAAAGTGAAGATAATCAATATTTGCGTAATCAAATGCTAGATGCGAAAAACTTTATAAAAAGTGTTGATGAACGTCATAAAACCTTATTAAAGGTAGCGACTTGTATTGTGCAACATCAACGTGAATTCTTTGAAATTGGCGCAGAAGGCATGAAGCCTTTAATTTTACGTGACGTAGCTGATGAAGTTGAATTACATGAATCGACCGTTTCACGGGTAACGACCAATAAATATATGCTCACTCCACGTGGATTGTTTGAATTGAAATATTTCTTTTCAAGTCATGTTGCGACCAGTTCTGGTGGAGAAGCATCTTCAACTGCGATTCGTGCAAAAATTAAAAAACTCGTCTCTGAGGAAAATCCGCGTAAGCCTTTGTCTGATAATACAATTGCAAATTTGCTGAAAGCCGAAGGTATTGATGTGGCGCGCAGAACGGTGGCGAAATATCGTGAGTCATTAAATATTGCATCATCTTCTGAACGAAAAGTCTTGATCTAATTTTTAAAATCGGTCTATTCTAAGGATTCATTATGACTAAATAATGAATCTTTTTTCTTTGAAGGAATAGTTAGACATGATTTAAAGTGACCTCTACAGTGATCTGTTATTTGGCAATCAATCATGTGAACTATGCCTTCCTAATCCTAATGAAGGTGAGGGATAGAATTATGCAAATAACAATTCGTGGACATCACTTAGCTATCACCCCTGCAATTGAAGAAAATATTCGACTTAAGTTTGCACAAATGACCAAACATCTGGATCAGGTCAATAGTATGCAGGTGAAATTAAGTAAAGATCATCAAATCGATAAACATTCTAAAAAAGGCAGTGCCAATCATATTGCTGAAGCGATTATTCGCTTGCCCGGCACCGAGCTGTTTGCGCAAGCTTGTGCGGATGATATGTATACTTCTATTAAGATGATGACTGAAAAATTAAAACGCCAATTAGAGAAGCATCGGAAGATGCAACTGGACTACCAGCCTTTAGCGATTTAGCCTTAAGGTGGTTTTAAAAGAGGTTTTTGATAAACCTCTTTTTTTATTGCGATAATGTATACGATTAATGAATAATTTTTTCTATTTATAGTAAAATGACAGGTTTTTACACCGTTGGTCCTATAAGAGGTCTTTGTGATGAATAGTGAACAGCTCACTGAAATTTTAAAAGCTGCTTTTCCAGAGGCTGAAGTTGCTGTAAGTGGGCAAGGCGGCAAGTTTGATCTTCGTATTGTAGATAATCAATTTGAAGGCAAACGTCCTGTTGCTCGTCAACAAGCAGTGTATGCACCATTGAATAGCTATATTGCCAGCGGTGAAGTTCATGCGGTAACAATTCGTGCAATGACACAAGAAGAATGGCGTAAAGCAAGCTTATTTGGAGCTTAATAATTTAATGGATAAATTTTTAATTCAGGGCGGTAAAAAGCTCGAAGGTGAAGTGCGTATTTCTGGTGCAAAAAATGCAGCGTTGCCACTTCTTGCTGCAATGATTCTTGCAGAAACGCCAATTACATTGAAAAACGTTCCAAATTTAAAAGATGTAAATACTTTGGTGAAGTTGATTGCGGGTCTAGGCATTACCATGTCCTATGAAGGCGACACGGTAATTGCGGATACTTCAACACTTGATAACCAGTTTGCACCGTATGAGTTGGTAAAAACCATGCGTGCCTCTATTTTGGTGCTTGGCCCATTGGTGGCGCGCTATGGTAGTGCAAAAGTGTCTTTACCTGGTGGATGTGCCATCGGCTCACGCCCTGTTGATCAACATCTTAAAGCTCTAGAGGCTTTGGGTGCTGAGATTGAAGTTGAAAGTGGCTATGTACATGCCAAAGTCAACGGGCGCTTAAAAGGCGCTGAAGTGGTTTTTGATATGGTGACTGTGGGGGGGACTGAAAACATCCTCATGGCTGCAGTGTTGGCAGAAGGTGTGACCACCATCCGTAATGCAGCACGTGAACCAGAAATTACCGATTTAGCGCAAATGCTGATTAAGATGGGCGCTAAAATTGAAGGCCTAGATACAGATACTTTAGTGGTCACTGGTGTTGAGCATTTGCATGGTTGTGAATATTCAGTAGTCGCTGACCGTATTGAAACAGGTTCATATTTAGCTGCTGCTGCAATTACGGGCGGTAAGGTAAAAACCACGCATACAGATCCTGCATTATTGGAATCTGTATTAGACAAGTTTGAAGAAATGGGTGCAGAAGTCACACGTGGAGATGACTGGATCGAGTTGGATATGACTGGTAAACGTCCTAAAGCAGTAAGTTTTAGAACGTTGCCACACCCTGAGTTCCCAACCGATATGCAGGCACAATTGATGGCTGTGAATGCGATTGGACGTGGTTTTGCTACAATTTCTGAAACAATTTTTGAAAACCGTTTTATGCATGTCCCAGAGTTGTCACGTATGGGTGCCAATATTCAGGTTGAAGGCAACGATGCTGTCGTGACAGGGGTGGAAAAATTATCTGCTGCACCTGTGATGGCAACGGATTTACGTGCATCGTTCTCTTTGGTATTGGCAGCATTGGCGGCAGAAGGGGAAACATTGATTGACCGTATTTATCACATTGATCGCGGTTATGAGAATGTAGAACAAAAGTTACAAGGTTTAGGCGCCCAAATTAAGCGAGTAAATTGATGAATGACATGAGAAACGATGATCCTAATTTTGACGTAATGGGCAATTTTGATCATGGTTTAACTTTGGCATTAAGTAAGGGGCGAATTCTAAAAGAAACTTTGCCTTTATTGGAAACTGCGGGAATTAATTTACTAGAAGACCCAGACAAGTCACGTAAATTAATTTTTCCGACTACACACAAGCAGGTACGTATTCTGATTTTACGTGCTTCAGATGTGCCAACTTATGTTGAAAATGGTGCGGCGGATATTGGTGTTGCAGGTAAAGATGTATTGATGGAACATGGCGCGCAAAATGTATATGAGCCGCTTGATCTAAAAATTGCCAATTGTAAATTGATGACTGCGGGAAAAGTTGGTATGCAGCGCCCGAAAGGTCGTTTAAAAATTGCCACTAAATATGTGAATTTAACCCGTCAATACTATGCGAGCTTAGGCGAGCAGGTTGATGTAATTAAACTTTACGGTTCAATGGAATTAGCACCATTGGTCGGTTTAGGTGATTACATTGTCGATGTGGTGGATACAGGCAATACTTTGCGTGCCAATGGTTTAGAGCCTTTGGAAGAAATTTGTAAAGTATCTTCACGTTTGATTGTGAATAAAGCCAGTTTTAAACGTAAGCAGCATTTGTTGAATCCAATTTTAGCACAGCTTGAAAAAGCAGTGGCAGAACGTGAGTTAGCCAAACAACAGTCGGCTTAATCACAAACAGTAAATCAATCTTAAAAACCGCCATTCAATGGCGGTTTTTTCATGTTTGCCATTATTCTATTCTTGAATGATTTTGAACGTGAATTTCCATAAAACATGCTTGCTTCGCAATGCATAGATTCCCACAAAGCCCTTGAAACAAGGTAAACTAAAGTTTTCTATCAAACCTTGTGGGTAAATTGATGCGACGTTTATCGACTCAAGATCAAAGCTTTAAACAAGCCTTTGCAGACTTGTTGGCTTTTGAAACTGTCAGTGATCCTGAACTTTTAAAAACTGTAGATCAAATTATTGCTGATGTGCGTCAGCATGGCGATGCTCAGGTTCTTAAACTCACTCAACAGTTCGATCGACATCCAGCGCATCAGTTTTCAGAACTTGAGTTAAGTCAGGAACAGCTCAAAGCTGCTTTTGATGGTCTGACTACAGAAGTCCGTGAAGCTTTGGAGTTGGCTGCGACACGTATTCGTGAATTTCACCAAGCGCAAAAACAAGACGGCTGGACTTATGTAGATGCCTTGGGCAATACGCTTGGACAAAAAGTGACTCCTTTGGATCGTGTAGGTATTTATGTCCCAGGTGGTTTAGCATCTTATCCATCTTCGGTGTTGATGAATGCAGTACCTGCACATGTGGCGGGTGTGCCTGAAATTATTATGGTTGTACCAGCACCGAATGGCGAACTGAATCCACTGGTTTTAGCTGCAGCTTATTTGGCAGGAGTTACCCGTGTCTTTACCATTGGTGGAGCACAAGCCGTTGCAGCTTTGGCCTATGGTACAGAAAGTATCCCATCTGTAGATAAAATTACAGGGCCAGGTAACCGTTTTGTGGCAGCTGCGAAACGTGCTGTTTTTGGTCAAGTCGGTATTGATATGATTGCAGGACCATCTGAAATTTTGGTTTATGCAGAAGGGGAAAATAACCCTGAATGGTTGGCGATGGATTTATTATCTCAAGCCGAGCACGATACCGTGGCGCAATCTATTTTTATTACGCCAGATGAAAAATTGCTGAATCAGGTCGAGCAAGCGATTGAACAGCACTTAGCGAACTTGCCTAAAGCAGAAATTGCCCGCACTTCTATTGCAAATCGTGGGGCATTGGTTTTAGTAAAAGATCGTCAGGAAGCGATTGAACTGATTAATCAAGTTGCGCCTGAACACTTGGAATTGTGTATGGATGAGCCACAAGTGATGGCTGAGGAAATCCGTCACGCAGGTGCAATCTTTATGGGGCGTTATACGCCTGAAGCGATTGGTGATTATTGTGCAGGGCCGAATCACGTTTTGCCAACCTCGGGTACTGCACGTTTTTCATCCCCACTTGGCGTGTATGATTTCCAAAAACGCTCAAGCCTGATTATGTGCTCAGCAGATGGTGTGAAATCTTTGGCACGTACTGCAGATATTCTGGCGCAACAGGAAAACTTGGATGCGCATGCGAGATCAGCACGTTATCGCTATCAACCATAAATAAAAAGCCAACCTCTCCCTAACCCTCACTTGCGCTTCATTTTAAAGCAGTGCTTTAAAATTGCTCAGGAGAGGGAACTTACATTGAAAGAATTAGTTGTCCGCTAAAACAATATGTAGGTTATAGGAGATTCCTCTCCCTCTGGGAGAGGTTAGGAGAGGGTAAATAAGAGAATAAACATGTCAAATATCACCACAGAACAAATGCGATTTTGGAGCCCTGAAGTACGTGAGCTTGAGCCGTATGTACCAGGTGAGCAACCTAAAATCCAAAATTTATTAAAATTGAATACCAATGAAAATCCGTATCCGCCTTCACCTAAAGTGGTGGAAGCGGTACAGCAGGTTTTAGAAAACTCGGCAGATGTGCTGCGTTTATATCCAGACCCAGATGCAAGCGAGCTAAAGCAAGCTATTGCCAAACAGCAACATGTGGCTGTTGAAAATGTCTTTGTGGGCAATGGTTCCGATGAGGTTCTTGCACATATTTTTAAAGCATTTTTTGTTCAAGAGTTGCCGCTACTTTACCCTGACATCACCTACAGTTTTTATCCTGTTTACAGTCAGTTCTTTGGGGTAAAAACCAAAGTACTACCGCTAAATGATGATTTTGAAATTGTAGTCGCCGATTATAAGCAAGCCAATGGCGGCATTATTATTACCAATCCGAATGCACCAACCAGTATTGCTTTAGGTTTATCTGCCATAGAAGAGGTGTTGCAGGCCAATCCAAATTCTGTAGTGGTTATTGATGAAGCCTATGTCGATTTTGGTGCAGAATCCGCAGTGAAATTAGTAGAAAAGTACGACAATTTAGTCGTCTGTCAAACGACTTCTAAATCGCGTTCTTTGGCGGGTTTACGTGTTGGATTTGCCATTGCACAGCCACATTTAATTGCCGCATTGGAAGCCGTAAAAAATAGTTTTAACTCTTATCCAATGGATCGTTTTGCGATAGCCGCTGCCGTAGCATCCTTTGAAGATCAGGCTTATTTTGAGGCACAATGCCAAAAAGTTATTGCTAGCCGTGAGACATTGGTTGCAGATTTAACAGTATTGGGTTTTAAGATATTGCCATCAAGTGCCAACTTTATTTTCGCATCACATCCTGAACATGATGCAGGTGAATTGGCTGCAGCATTACGTGAACGTGGCATTATTGTGCGTTATTTTAATAAGCCAAGAATCAACCAATATCTACGCATTACCATTGGTACAGACCAACAAAATCAGCGCTTGGTCGACACCTTAAAACAAGATATTTTGGCTTAATTGCTTACATTATAAAAAAGCGAGTGGATCAAATCATCCACTCGCTTTTTTGTGATTCAGCTTTTTAATTGAATCATATTATTCGGCAGGTGTGTACCATGTGTTGAGTAAGTCGAGCATTGCCGAAACTTTATCAAAACATTCCAGATATTCTGCCTCATAATCTGAAGCGATGGTAATTCCACCGCCCGCCCATAATGAAACATCCTGCTGATATTTTTGAATAGAACGAATGAGTATATTCCAAGAACCTGTGCCATCGGCATCAAAATAACCCATCGATCCACAATATGCGCCACGAGGCGCGCCTTCCAGTTCATCTATAATTTGCATGGCCCGAATTTTAGGGGCACCTGTAATTGAGCCACCGGGCAAGGCCGACATCAACACATTAAAAGGATTAATCTCAGCTTTTAAGGTTGCAGTAATCTCACTGACCATGTGGTGCACTTGATTAAAAGATTCAATATCAAATAATTTAGGTGTTTTTACGCTACCAGTTTCGGCATAAACACTTAAATCATTACGTAATAAATCCACAATCATGACATTTTCAGCTTGATCTTTTTGGGACGTTTGTAATTGAAGTTTAGATTGCTGATCTAAAAGCGGATCATCATAGCGTGGTGTGGTACCTTTAATGGGCTTGGTGGTAATTTTCCGATCTGCTTCAAATTCAATAAATAGCTCTGGTGAGCAGCTTAGAATTTCAAAATCATGGATGCGTAAATAACCTGCATAAGGCGCATTGGTCAGTTGCCAGAATTCTGCTGCAGTTGTTAAAAGTTGACCCTCAGCTTGGGCTGTAAACTCTTGTGTCAGATTGATTTGGTAGCAATCACCCGCCACGATATAGCCTTGTACACGCTTAAAAGCTTGTTGATAGTCGGTTAAATCCCAGCGTGCCTGACAAGGCGTCATGAGATGGAAAGGCTTGGCGGGTGCTGTTTGAAGTATATGGTGTGCGATAAAATCATAAATTTCTGCAGCAGATTCATCTGAGCTATAAAAATACCAACCAGTCGCTTCTTGTTGTAAATAACTTTTAAATTGACCTAAAAATAATGTGGGTTGCTGACGTGCCTGAAAATTAATATGTTGTTGGGCGGCCGCATCATAACCGACAAAGCCCATCACACTACATAAAGCCGATGTATCTGTTGCTGATGGAGAAAGATATGAAGTTAAATCTAGTGTATTGGCACTACGGGCATATTGGTCTAATGCTGTTTTTTCATAGAATTCAAGCCGCTGATTTTGTTGAATACAATAAGCATCTGCCAAAAAAGCAATTCGTGACTGTCCATTATTTTGCAAATAAATACTATGTGAAAGCCCAGCAAGTGCTTGCAAAATGCTTTCCGCTAAAAAACTGGCATCACATAATAATTTTTTAAAATGAAGAGGATAGGACATAAAGCAGAATGGTTGAGAGATTAAAACTGCTATTTTACATCATTGTTGAGAATAAAAACTGAATAACCGTTTATCGGTAAGCCGAGTATTGCGACAAACAGCAGTTGAACAAAAAACAACTCAGATATACCTTTGTATGTGCAAACCGACTACTCAAGGAATGTGTGTTAGTGTTGTCCTCATCAAATAAAAAAACAATTACTAGCACTGAGTGGTAAAACCAAAAAAATAATACTCTCGGGAGAGTAATAAGATGAAAAAATTTACTAAACTTGCTTTGGTATCATCAATTGCGTTAACGACAAATGCAATGGCAATGCAGGCAATGGATGACGCTGCATTAAGCGCAACTACTGGTCAAGATGGTTTAAGCATCGGGATTGGTATTTCTAAAGTAGAGATCGAAAAACTTTTTATTCACGATAACGATGGTTTGGCTGCTAAAGGTAAAGCTGGTGACCTAGGTTTTGGTGGCACAGGAACAGCTGGTGCAATTGTTATTAAGGGTAATGGCCTGTCAGTTTTAGATAAAGATGGTGTAGAAACAAATGTAGTAAAAGATCGAGGTGTAGTGATTGGCGCAAACTATGATAATGGTGGTGCTTATTTATTAGACTCTCGTAACTTAGCAGATTTGGTTATTGATACAGATGCGGGTACGGGCACAAATGGTGCATTTATCAACGTTGCAGCACAAGTATCTGGTTTGGATATTCAAATTGGTGAAATTGGTGTAACTGCTTCGGGCAAGCAAGGTGTTGATGATAATGCTGATTCAATTCGTCGTGGTGGTGTTGATACTAATTATAACGCAATCCTATCTGGCTTAACGTTAAAAACAGGTACAATGGATGCCAATATTCAATTGGGTGCAACGCCACAAGGTGCCATGATTAAACTTGATACCACAATGGTGGGCGGTTTAGAAATTAAAAACCTAGGTATTTTAGATAACTCAACGAAAACAGCTGACCGTGCTGCAGGTGAAATCTTTATTGAAAGCATTAAAGTTACTGATGCTAATTCTACGAACTTAACCTTAAAGCAAGATATTAGTATCTTTGGTAAAGACGATGCTAGCAATGGCTATATTCAAATCATTAGCCATGGCGGTGCTAAAGATAACTATGTAAAAGGTATCAAATTGGGTAGCCGTGATGCTGCTTCTATTGGTGACATGGAAATCCAAGGCTTGCAAACTTATTATGGCGCACCTACAGCGTTGGGTGGTGAAGGTTACCAGCAAGGTGCAAAAATCACCATTTCGGGTCACTAATTTAAACACTGAAAAAGCGCGTGAATTCACGCGCTTTTTTTTACAAATAAACTCATGAGTACGCAAAAAAATAAAGAAAGCACTGTTTTTTTTTCTATAAAACGAGTATCTTTCTAAATACAAGGAAGTAGAGTGAAAGCTCTAAAATAAAAATATCAGGCAGGTATTGCCGAGAACTAAAAAGTAAAAATATATGTTAGAGATCGCTTTGGGCTCGGCATTGATCTATTACGCTGCCACGCAAGCCTTTGATTTAAAAGAACAGCATCCAGAAGCTGTGCACTATACAGAAACTTTGGATTCTAGAAATAATTCATTTACCCGTATGCATAGAGAACCTGTGCAAATTAAACCTGCTTTAGAAGATCAATTCCGTGGCATTGTACGCCAAGCCTATGACTATAGCTGTGGTTCTGCAGCGTTAACGACGTTGCTCAATGGTTATGTTGGCACACAACTGAACGAACAACAGACCATGAGTGGTTTACTTCGTTATGGAGAGTATGAGCGAATTATCGAGCGTCGTAGTTTTTCATTGTTAGATATGAAGCGCTTTGTTGCTGCTTTGGGGTTAGAGAGTGGGGGGTATCGTGGTGAATTTGAAGATTTAGTTAAGCAAGGGCAGCCTGCAATTGTGCCAATTTCTTATGCAGGTTTTAAACATTTTGTGGTGTATAAAGCCTATAAAAATGGGCGAGTTTATGTGGCTGACCCAGCTTTGGGCAATATTAGTTTTGATGAAGAACGTTTTAAGGACGTTTGGGAAAACAACACCCTGTTCTTAATTAATGTAGCACCTCAGCATCGACAAAATATGTTGGCATTACATGAAAAAGATTTGCGTCATGTTGAAGATACTACCGTGAATCGCTATGCCTTTGTCGATATTCAATATCCACAATTTGCCATGGAAAAAATTGCCGATAAAGCATCGACTATACGTTTAGAGCGTAATTTAAATAAAGATTCTGAGAATTATGGACAGTATGAGCATCGCTATTTAAGACTCTACTATAAAAACAAATAATGCATTGTTCACAACATACAAAAATAAAAAATGGAAGGGGTAAATCATGGATCGTAAATGGATGAATAAAACCTTATTGGCGCTTAGTATCCAAATGATAATTGGGGTAGCGTATGCTGCAGAAGAGCCACAGCTAGGGGAATATGAAACAACAGCTGAACAACAGGCTGAAGTATCAGAAGCAACAGCTGAAGTTTCCGCCACAACAGCTGAAACAAACAGTACCGAGGCGGTAGAGACTCCAACAAATGGGCAGCAGGCCGTATCTTCAGCATTGCAGCAACAAGAGGGTGATGCAACCAAAGAGGCAAACTTAGAAGAAGTCTTTACCTCAAATGAACGTCAATATTCATTGATGAAACAGGGTGAAATCTCATCTTACTACGACATTGATTATACCTATTATCGTGATACTCAGCTTGATCTTGAAATGGCACAGGGTCAATTATATCAATTACGTGTTCAAGAGAATGCTACTCACGCTTTAACCAATACCTTTACTGCACAGTATGGCTTGCGTGACAACCTAACCTTGTCAGCATCTTTACCTTTAGTGGCAAAAACAGATTTATTAAAAGATACTACAGCTGCTGGTTTAGGGGATATTTCATTAGGTGCACGTTGGGAGCCGTTCCCACTTAAAGCAGGTCGTTTACCTTTAATTTTATTTGCTAACCTTTCGACCAAAACAGGTGATAGTCCGTACGAAATTAACCCTGTCAAAGATTTGGCCACAGGGAAAGGCTATTACTCGGTCGGTTTTGGGGCAAGTACCCGTAAATATATTGATCCTGTGGTCTTGTTTGCCTCAGCATCTGCCAACTATGGTTTAAAAGAAAGCGGCTTGAATCAAATTCGTGGTAGCCGAATTATTGAAGAGTTTGAACCGGGTGTTAGTGGTGGTTTTGCATTTGGTTTTGCCTACTCGTTTAACTACGATGTGTCAATGACCATGTCATATCAGCAAAGCTTTAATACTGGCTCTGAATTTACTTATCATACAGGTGAGAGCTATTCGCCAGCCGATCAAACTAGCTCAACTTTAGCAATTTCACTTGGGGTTCGTGTATCACCAGAGACCATCGTCAATGGTACAGTGGGTATTGGTTTGACTGAAGATGCACCAGACGTGTCACTAGGTTTGTCTTTCCCATTAGATATTCTCGGTTTTGGTAAAAAAATTCGCTAAGAGGCTAGTCGCATGAAAATGATACGACTTCGCCCGTTAGTGACTGCTATTTTACTATCGGGCTGTTCGGGCGCTGCATTTGCGCAGCTTGGGCAAAACTTATCTGTAGATATTCGCTCTTTAACCATGGGGAATGCAGTTACTGCCGATCCACCTGGTATTAGCGCGATTCACTTTAACCCTGCAGCACTGACTAAAATTGAAGGTCTACAAACTGATGTGCAAGGGGTATTGGCACATTTTGATGTGCAGCGTGAGCTTTCTGTACCTGCTGGTTATGATGTTTTTGGATACTCTGATGACCCTGTCGTGTGTAATGATGGGCCAGAGATCATGGCAGATTTCTGTACCGACTTTAAGGGGACAGTACAGGCAGATGTAGAGTATCCGACCCTTTATGTGCCTATTCTGAAAAAGTTTGTGGATTTGGGTAAGGGCATGCCGTTGGCAGCTCCAACCAATGGGATTGCCTATAATCCTCCAGGGTCAAAAGTGACTTTTGCCACGGCACTGTATGCGCCTTTAATTGCAGGCTTTGGCGCAGAAGATGGTAACCCAGGTAATTTTATGGGGCAGCAAGTAGCGCTAGAGCGTATTACTTATTTGTCACCATCCATCGCTTATCAAGTGAATGATGAGTTGTCGGTTGGGGCTTCCATTGGTATGTCTTATCAAGCCATTGCCATGAACACCGATTTACGTTTCCCGAATGAGTTGATCGGGATGTTGCGTATGGTGGATGAGGTCGTTTGTACCCCATTTAAAGAAAACTCAGACATTATTACTGATATTTTATTGCTCGGTATTTGTAATGCTGAAGAAGGGATGAACCCTTTTTCTCGCTTTGGACAAATGCAACTGGCAGTCGAACAGAGTCTGAGCCCAAGTTATAACTTGGGGATTCTATGGGAACCAACTGAAGATTTTAGCTTTGGTATGGTGTACCAAAGTGCCGCTAAAATGCGTTTAAAAGGCAAATATCATATTGATAACTCTAAAGCACCACGAGAGTTAATCAATGGTTTGATGTCATCTCCGACAGGGCAAATTCTAGCGGCGATTCTTGGCTTTCCAAGCTATATTCCAGCCAGTGAATCTGGTTTGGTATCTATGGATTTTGAATATCCTGCGCACTTTCAGGCGGGGATTAAATACAAAGTCATGCCTGATTTACAGGTGAATTTTGATGTCGGTTGGACAGATTATAAAGCTTGGGATAAATTTAAATTTGAGTTTGATCGTCAAATTTCTGCCCTTAAAATTGCAAAACTACTTTCAGAGCATGTTTCTGATAGCTCTTTGGCTTTGCCGCTTGAGTTTCAGTCGCCATGGAGTTGGGGAATTGGTGTTGAATATTCAGCAACCGATCGCTTAAAACTACGTGCGGGTTATGAACCACGTGGCAGTGCTATTCCTGATAATAAACGTAACACCATGGTACCTATCAACAATGCGCGTTTGTTTGGTTTGGGCGTAGGTTATCGTTTTGATGCAGATACAGATTTAGATTTATCGATTGGCTTTTTACAGAGTAAGGACAAAATACCTGCCAATACCAGTAGCTTAGCCAACAAAGAAGGTGTGAATAACTTGTTATTAAACCCTTATGCGGGGCTAAACGTAAAAACAGATACCAAAATTACAATTCTTGGATTGAGTTATAGAACACGATGGTAAGTTCAGTACAGAAAATAAAACGGACTTTATTTTCAAAGTCGATTGTGTTGCTGCTCGCCAGCACAGGATCGGTGTGTTACGCCAATCAGTTTTACACCCTTATTGGGCCAGATGGTCGTCCGATTGTGGTGCAGCGTAATGCCGCAGAAAAAAAGAAAACCATAGCCGCGCTGGAAACAGCACAAAAACAAAAGAAAGAGCAGCAAAAACCAGCTCCACCCGTTGTTCAAGCTGTTCCTGCACAACAAGTGATACCAGCCACCTCACCACAACTTAAAAGTACATCGGATAATGCTGCTCAAAAGACTCTCAAAGAGCAAATACAAGAAACTGCACCAAGCTCTAAAGTTGTTGTTCAGCAAGCAAGAACGATGCAACAGCAGCAAAAAGTACTCGTAACTCAAGATGTTGAACAATCCAAGCCATCTTTAATTGCAGAGAACACTGACATAGCCTCAAGCACACAGAAGCTTGTAAAAGCATCTAGCGTAGATGTTGCGAAAACCAAGCCAAAAATATCGAGTGTAATCGGCTTGGAAGAAAATTCTGCATCACCTCTTTCTCAGTCTGCAATTGTGGTTGAGGCGAAAGCTGAAACAGATGCGACATCATCAGGTTTTATGGAGATGGCGGGTGAGAAATATGTCAAGAGTGAATATTTAGAAGACCAAGAATTTAATTTAGAAGGGAAAAAGCGTTTTTACAGCATGCCTGAAGGGGTAATTGATACGAAGCATGGTGGTGGTGCACGTATGCAGGTGGTTGAGCGTGAACGAGGTGTGAATCGTTCTGTTCTACAAAAAATTTTCCAAAAGAAACCAGTAATTGAGCCACAAGCAATTGTTTTAGCAGCAGACTATTATCGTGTGTCCCATGCAGAAGCAGTAGCTAGTTTGGGGCAAAGTTGTTTTACTGAAACTAAAAAAAACAAAGCCAAAGTTTTAAAAGCACAACAGGATTTAAACTTATGGCCGCGCGCGCCACTTACTGAAAAGTTTGATTATGAGTTGGTCAAAGTATCCGATTCAATTCAGAATATACAAATCAACTCTTATGCGACTAAACAAAATAATCCGACTTTTTATTGGCCATTTGTGGTATTTCTAGATCAGAAAGGTTGTGTGATTGAAGGTGCTGGCGGCTTTAGAAATCAGGATACTGCCAGCAATGGATTACGCCATGAGGTTATTGAAGGTATTATTCAGCTGCCTGCAAACAGTCATTATTTACTCTTAACCCCATTGGCTTCTGCGGTAGATATGGAACATCGAGCGCTCAGTAACCAAGGACAATTAAAACTCATTGCGATACGCTAACAAAAATAAGAGAATTCAGGATGAAAATTAGACAGATTTTACCTTTTGCGAGTACGGCATTGCTGGCAGCTTTAAGTGGTTGCGGTGGAGAAAGTGCCAACATTAATCCAGAACCAAACCCTGTACTCTACGTGAATGGAAGTTGCGCCTCGAATACTACCGACTGTGTCGAGTTTGCGTTGGATTACCCAGTTGATGGTTTGAACTTTACCTGTAGTAGTGATGCCAGTAAAACTTATATGACCTTCATTGAGCCAACGAGTAATGCTGCTACTGGAAAATGTAAGGCAGGCGATAAAGTACACTTCTTTATTCAGGAAAAGACCAATCAGCAAATTGATTTGGGCACAGTATCACTAGCAGATATTGGGGTAGTGAGTGCGGCAGGTGCAGGGTTCCCACGTTTAAGCGTGTTGGATATGGCAAGAGGCTTAACTGGTCGAGCAGCCACAAGTTTAAATAATCCTAGAGATGATACTGTTCAAGTGGCGACTGCCATTGTGAGAATTTTACAGGCTTTGTCTGTTGAAACAGGAAAATCTGTCCCGGGTGATATTCAACCTTTATATATTTCAACCCTGAAAAAAGAACAATTGGCTGATATAGGCACTTCTGTTAAGGCTGCTGATTTTAGTTCAGGTGCCTACGCTTTAATTTTACGTCCTTGGGTAGATGTGTCCCCAATTTCTCAGGAAACAGCATCTCAGGCCCTGAATACTTTGGTATATATGAATAATTCGGCATTGTATCAAGCCAATTATCCAATTTTGGCTAAAGAAGATTCTCAATTACCCCAAGGTTTATATGGTTGTAACTTAACAGATTGTAAGACAGCAACCCCTGCATTAAAGCACTTAATTGGACAATATCAGCTGATTACGGACCGTGCAGGTTATACTTTCGGTTACGGCGTGCAGTGGAAAGGGGCTGTAACAGCAAGTAGTGCTAATCCAATCTTATCTGTGAGTGGTGACCTGATTCGTAACGCACGTCCTGACCGTATGACAGCAGCTCCACAAACGACTTGGGTTGATCCGCTTACCAAGCGTATAACAGAACCATTCCGTTTTAGTGTAAGCACCAATACTGCCGATGATTTTCAAATTACTCAAGGTAAAGTCTATAACGACTATTTGATTGCGGGCACAGAGGGCTTTTATAAACTTCTGACTAAATTAAGTACAGCAAATCCTGCCGATTACGGTTTGTGGCAGCAAACTATTGGGACGGATCAGTTTAAAGGTTCATTTGATGCCTATAAATTTTTTCCAGTGAACTTTTTAGATAATCGTGTTTTTAAAACCGTGAAAAATGTGAATGTTGATGAGTCTTATATTTTCCCTTTATATGCGACCTTAACTTTCAATTTTGCGAATAGCACGGCTACGCCAGTCAAACTGGGAATTGTGCTGGATGAACATGGCAATATTCGGACAGATATTGGAGCAAATGCAACGGAAACAGACATGTCGGGTCAGTGTGCAACTCTGAGTCAATCTGAAGCAAATTTGGTAGATACAAATGGTATCACTCAACATCGTATTGGAGTTTTAGGTACAGCTGATGTAGATAATAAGGCCGTAACGTTGCGTATGATATTGGCCAATTCACGTTTTCAGCAATTGGATGGAGCTGTGATTGGTTTAAATACCAAAATTGAACAGGTGGAAGGGACTAGCAATCAAAGTATCGTAGTGGGTGGGGCTCGTGCCAATATTGGCAATTTGGTGGCTGGAAATTCGACTCATATCACCTTGTCAGACTTTAGTGGTTCTACGGTGCATTGGAGTAATATTTATAATGCACAGTTAGCGACTTACGTGAATCAGAGCACAAATCAAGCTTCTGAAGCTGATCAGGCCTTAAGTAAAATTCAAGGTGGTACCGTAAGTATGGCGGTGGCAAGTTGCGATCAGGAAAATAAAGTCCGTACCTAATCGCTTCATCATGTTGAAAACAATAAGCCCATCTTGACGATGGGCTTATTTTTTAACTGTTTGTTACTCGCTGTGGAATTAAAGCTTTCATACTTAACCCGTATGATCGGTACGAGAACCTAATGTTTCTAAATGTGTGGTGAAATGATTGTTCTTTCGATCTGCAAAGTAGTGTTGCAAAGTTCTTTCTACACTCGGGAAAGCCAGTTCTGACCACGGAATTTCATCTTCGCTAAATAGGCGTGATTCAATGGTTTCCTCACCTGCACCAAATTGACCATTCAACAATTGCGCCTTGAACAGCACATAAATTTGTCCAATACGCGGAATGTTGTACATACAATACAGTTGTTCAATCTCAATTTCTGCTTCGGCTTCTTCACGGGTTTCACGTGCTGAACCTTGTTCCATGGTTTCAAACATTTCCATGTAGCCCGCAGGTAAAGTCCATAGACCATAACGTGGCTCAATGGCACGGCGGCACAACAAAACTTTATTTTCCCAAGTGACCAAGGCACCGCAAATGACTTTAGGATTGACGTAATGAATCGTGCCACAGGTACGACATACCTGACGTAGTTGTTGATCGCCAAGCGGTATTTTAGTTATTGTTTTTTGCCCACAATTGCCACAAAAGTTCATATTGATCGTCATTGCCGAAGGGAGTTCTCAGAATAACTGAAAATTTCGACTTTGGCATCCTCTCTATCTATTGCTCGTGCATTTCAGCTATGATGAAATAATAAAACAAGGAGAACAATAAAGTATGTTTGATCATTCGCTCACGCATCTATTACAGCAACGTTTGCGCTTTTCCAAAACACTAAGAGAAGCGCATGCTGCGGTATTGATTGCAATTACAGATGAGCATGATCCTAAAGTACTGTTAACACGCCGTTCTACTTTATTAAATAACCATGCAGGTGAAGTGTCTTTTCCTGGGGGGAAACGCGACCCGCAAGATACCAGTAATATTGTGGTGGCATTGCGCGAGGCACAGGAAGAAACTGCGTTAAATCCCTTTGATGTGCAATTGATCGGCGACTTGCCTATGCAAAAAGCCCGTAATGGGATGTTGGTTAAACCTGTGGTGGGGCTCATCTCTCCAGAAGTTGAATTAATTCCACAACCTTCAGAAATTGATCGAATCTTTTTTGCATCGTTGCAGCATTTGATGGAAGCACCACCCATGCCTTATGAGGTGAATTTTGCCCAACAAAAATTATATTTTCCGAGTATGCAAGTTGAAGATGAAGTGGTTTGGGGCTTAACCGCGCGCATGTTGGTGTCCTTGTTTGAATACGGTCTGGATTATCGTAAAGAATGGCCGTTCTTACTGAACTCACCCAAATTTAAAAAATAAGCTGACTTTATAACAAATACCGACATTTACACTCAAAGGAAGGAATCATGCTGTATAAATTTCAAGGTCATGCACCTAAAGCTTTACAACAACCGTGGGATGGCTGGGTGGCTGATAATGCCACAGTGATTGGTCAGGTAGAGCTTGGACAAAAAGTCAGTGTTTGGTTTGGCGCGGTGATTCGAGCCGACAACAGCAAAATCAAAATCGGGCATTTTAGTAATGTGCAGGAAAATGCGGTTTTGCATACCGATGCAGGCATTGAAATGAATATTGGTGATTATGTCACCATTGGGCATCAGGCCATGCTACATGGTTGTACCGTGGGCGATAATAGCCTGATAGGCATTAATGCTGTGGTGTTGAATCATGCTGTGATTGGGAAAAATTGTATTATTGGTGCCAATGCTTTAATTCCTGAAGGCAAAGTCATTCCAGATAATTCTGTGGTGATGGGCTCACCAGGCAAAGTCGTGAAAACTTTAGATGAGTCGGCTGCAGCGCGTTTAAAAATGAGTGCTTTGCATTATGCAGAGCACTTTCCGCATTTTGTGAACTTGGAGCCTGCTACGCTTTAGGTGCATCTATTCTGTTGCTATTGGTGCGTATTCAATATAACGCTGCAAACCTTTCAGCAATAAATCTTGCTCGACTTGTGGTTGATATTGCTGCAAAAACTTGGCAAAGAGCGGGGCATCGCCACCTGTTAAAATCAGTTTACGTGGCGATTGCCGAATTACATGTTCAATGGTGCTGAGTAAACCCAATAGAATACCATGATGAACCGCGTCGATGGTGCTGCGTCCTGGGGAGAGTTCATCAAAGGCCGCATCTGGAATTTTAATGCCTTTGGTATTTTGAATGAGCGCATCACGTTGTAAATACAGATTCGGTAAAATGTAGCCGCCTATATGAGTTAATCCATCAGCTAAATCAATAGTCAAAGCTGTACCACAACTGATGACACAGTAGTTTTCTTGTGGATCACTGGCAACGGCAAGCACTTGTAGCCAGCGGTCAATCCCAAGTTGCTTAATGTCATATTCACAGTGCAAGCCTGCATAATCTGCATGTACTTTGGCATAAATCACAGGCACATTCAGAGTCTTTAAAATCAAATGAATGCGTTGGTTGTTCTTCTGATCTTGTACTGAAGACACACCGACTTTATGCACATTCAGGCTTTTAAAATGTTGAATTAAGCCAAGTAATAAATCGGCAGGAGATTGCAAATGTAATTCTGCCTCATGCTCGATCACACGTTCATTCTCAGTTACCCAGTACTTCAGGCGGGTATTACCAATATCTAGCCATAAATTTTTCATGATGTTGACTCGGTGGCTAAATCAAGCGGGCGTAATCGACCTTGATAAAAAACTTCGATACCCTGTGCCGTTTCAATTTGCACTGCGCCATCATCCTGAATACCTAAAAACACACCCTCGCACGTGCCTTTAAAGTGTTCAAATTCCACTCGTTGTTGTTTGAATGCTGCATAGTGATTAAAGCGGGATGCTAAATTGTAGCAATCATGATTAAACCAGTCGCAGGCTTGCTGGATAGCAAGATAAAGTTCTGCAACTAAACTGACACGGTTTATTGAGGTTAAACCAAGCTCGGTCAGAGATGTGGTTTTTTGATCAATGACGGGTGAGCTGACAGGTGAAAGATTGAGTCCGACACCGACGATTACTTGCTGAGCCGAAATTGGCTCAATTAAGATGCCGCCCCATTTGCCTTGTGGGCTGTATAAGTCATTCGGCCATTTTACTTGTAGATCAAGCGCCTCTAGACTCGGCATTTGCAAGATATTTAACGCAACTTCTAAAGCTAAACACCCATTTACAGGTGTTCGTAAATTTAGCAATGTGCTTAAATAGATGTTCCCTTCGGGTGATACCCATTGCCGTTGACGTTGTCCTCGACCATGCGTTTGTCTGGTACTACAGACCAAGACACTCTGCACACCTTTTTGTGCAATTTCCCGTACATCATCATTGGTAGACGTGGTAATCGGCTTCAGGATGAGTACTTCTGGAAGCTGACCTGCTTCTGTGAGTTGTTGTTGCAGTTGTCGGGTTTCTACATCCATACGAATTTACAAATAGTGGAATATATTTATGGAGTTAATCATATATTTATTGATTGGTGCAATTGCCGGATTTACAGCAGGGCTGTTTGGTGTCGGTGGTGGCTTAATTATTGTGCCAATTTTATATATTGTGTTCACTCAGCTCAATTATGATCCTTCGGTGTTAATGCACATGGCCGTGGGAACGTCATTGGCGACCATTATTGTGACTTCAATCAGTTCAGTCAGTGCGCATCATAAAAAAGGTGCGGTGATGTGGTCTGTGTTCCGTAATCTTGCACCAGGTTTGGTGGTGGGTGCATTTGTGGGAGCAGGCATTGCCGATTTTCTTTCTGGTCAAGGCTTACAGTTACTCATTGGTGCTTTTGCGTTGTGGGTCGCTTTTAAAATGTTTAGAGGGGCAAATGTTGCAGTAGCTCCATCTCATCATTTGCCATCTACACCAATGCAAGTCATGGCAGGCGGTGGAATTGGCATCGCCTCTGCGATTTTTGGTATTGGCGGCGGCAGTTTAACTGTGCCGTATTTAAGCCGTTATGGTGTCGTGATGCAAAAAGCTGTAGCAACTTCAGCAGCTTGTGGTTTGCCAATTGCAATTGCAGGCGCATTGGGTTTTATCTGGTTTGGTAAGCAAGCAGAAGTCGCTGTACCGAATACCATTGGTTATATTCATATTTATGCCTTTATTGGTATTAGTGTGATGAGCTTTATTACGGCAAAAGTAGGCGCTAAAGTCGCACATCGCTTATCGCCAGCAATGCTAAAAAAATGTTTCGCCTGTTTGTTGACCACAGTCGGATGTTACTTTGTCTATCAGGGGCTGCGTGCATTTTTCTAATTTCTGCGGGCAGTATTCTTTATTTTTTATCTATTTTCTTTATTTTAAGCCGTGTAAAATTGGCTATAGCGCCATGAAATTGTCAGACAATGTCATGGTTATGTGATCTGTTTCGCAGTAAAAAAGTCAGATGCTTCGTTTGGGACTGTGGTGTTGCAGTAAGTTTGCTGCTCAATACTTATGCAGTAGCTGTACATCACACAGTCCTGAACTTCATCGCTGCATCTTATAAAAACAAGATAGGAACAGTATGCAACAACAAGAATCAGAGAGTTTGTCGGAACAAATAGCCCAACATATTGCCGAGCAAATTATTAGTGGCGATTTGGTTGAGGGTGAGCGTATTCAGGAACTGCGCATTGCCAAAGAGCTAGATGTCAGCCGTGGATCGGTGCGTGAAGCGTTGTTGTTATTGGAACGTACCCATCTCATTGAAATTTTTCCGCGCCGTGGGGCAATGGTGACAGAAATGTCGGCACAGCAAGTGCGGGCGTTATTTGATAGCAGCAGGTTGCTGTTGGGCTATATTGTGCAACGCATTGCCGATACGTGGCGCATAGATGAAGCTGAAATCTTACAGCAGCTTTTGCTGCAGTTGGCAGAGCAATGTCGTTTGGGCAATACCGAAAAATTTTATGATTTAATATTTCAATATTTGGCACAGCAGCCCGACATGGTTGGCAATATCTATTTGATGAAGTTTTATCAGGAATTGTTGCCTTCACTAAGACGTAGCTATTTTTTAACCTTAAATACCTCGCGTCGGGAGTTACAAGAATCTTTGGAATTATTTAAACTGGTGAGTGATGCAATTTTAAGCAGAAAATCACAACAAGCCACTTTATTTATGGAAGATTTTTGCCGACACTTGCGCAACTTGGTGTTGGAATCTCTGACCCGTATGAAACAGATCGAGCTTGCCTGGGCAAGACGTTCACGCCGTTAATTGGGACATTATGCGTTTAAGCAGCTTAAAACTTTCTGGCTTTAAATCTTTTGCCGACAATACGACCTTACATTTTAAAGCCAACCGTACCGCTGTGGTGGGGCCAAATGGCTGTGGTAAATCCAATGTGATTGATGCCATTCGTTGGGTGATGGGTGAGTCCAGCGCACGTCAGTTGCGTGGTGGCAGTATGCAGGATGTCATTTTTACGGGAACCGCCAAGCGTAAACCGGTAGGCGTGGCCAGTGTAGAACTGCGTTTTGACAATACCTACGGCAAATTAGGCGGTGCCTATAATGCCTATAATGAACTGTCGGTACGTCGACAGGTCAACCGTGATGGCAAGTCAGAATATTTTTTAAATGGTACCAAATGCCGCCGTCGCGACATTACCGATATTTTCTTGGGCACAGGCCTAGGCCCACGCTCTTATGCAATTATTGAACAGGGTATGATCAACCGTTTGGTTGATGCCAAACCTGAAGAAATGCGGGTGTTTATTGAAGAAGCAGCTGGCGTGTCACGTTATCAGGCGCGTCGTCGTGAAACCATGCTGCATTTGGATCACACCACACAAAACCTTGCGCGTTTGGAAGATATTGCTGCCGAACTCAAATCACAGCTGAAAACTTTAAAGCGTCAGTCCGAAACAGCCATTCAGTACAAAGCACTTGAGAGTGAAATTCGTACCATTAAAGTAGAAGTGCTGTCTTTTCAATGCGAACACAGTGCACGTTTACAGCAAGAATATACCTTGAGTATGAATGAACTTGGGGAAAGCTTTAAACTGGTACGCTCGGAGCTGACCACATTGGAACATGATTTAACTGCAACCAGTGAATTGTTTCAGCGTTTGATTCAGCAATCGACGCCGTTGCAGCAAGAATGGCAGCAGGCAGAAAAAAAACTGGCTGAACTCAAAATGACACTGGAACAAAAACAAAGTTTGTTTCAGCAAAATACTGCAACCTTATCGCAATTGGAACAACAAAAAGCACAAACCAAAGAGCGTTTGCAGTTAATTGAATTGCAGCTAGAGACTTTGTCCGATCAACAAGATGAACAGCAGCGTAATGTGCAGCAGCAAGACCAGTTAGCGCAGCAACATCAACAGCAGTTGCAGGATTTAAAAGCCCAGCAAAGTGGTCAAACCGAGCAGTATGCACAAATCAAGACACAAGTAGAGCAACAACAGCAAAAACATGTGCAAATGCAGGCACAAAGTGAGCAGCTTGCCAAAAACATCAGCCGAATTGAACAGCAAAAACAAACCCTGACTCAGCAATTTGCACAGATTCAGCAGCAGGATGGGCAAGACAACCTACAGCAATTACACGATGACAAGCAGCGTTTGCAGATGGAATTAGGCGTTTCAGAACAGCTTATTCAGGAAACTACGCTGCAACTGAGTACATTGCAGGCACAGTATCAAGCGCATCAAACACAGTGTGCAGCGCTGAAATCCGAAATTCAGATTTTGCAGTCTGAGCAGAAAAATCTAAATCAATTGCTTATTAAGCAAAGCCCCAAAGTGGCAAACGATGTAGTGCAGTTGATGCAAGTATTACAACTTGCAGATACAGCCAAAGCACATGCCAGTTTGATTGAAAAGTTTTTATCTAAATGGCTGTCTGCACAGCTGGTCGATTTAAATAGTACCTTTCAGGACAGCTGCGCACGTCAGTTAAAAGTTAATGCTGTTATAGATCACCAAATATCGGCCATGCAATTGTCTGGCTGTGAATGTTTAAGTGACTGGATTACTGCACCACAAAGTTCTTTATGGCAACAGGTTGCGATTGCAGAAAATTTATCACAGGCTTTTGCTTTGCAAACGCAATTGCAAGCAGGGCAATCTATTTTAAGTTTAGATGGTTATCATGTTGGCCCTGATTGGGTGATTGGGCTGTTTTATGATGAAGCCGCGCAGGCGGGGCAAGGGGCGCTCAGCCATCGGATTCGTTTGGATGAAATTGAGCAGGCTTTGGTGCTGCAATTGCCGCAATGGCAACAGGCAGAACAGCATTTGCCTGAATTGCAGCAACAACTACAACACATCCAACAGCAATTACAGCAGCAACAGCAGGTGCTGAAACAGCAGCAACAGGCTGTACAGGCCGTGGATGTACAAATTGCGAAAGCCGAAAGTGCAGCGCAGGCCTTTGCTGTACAGCAACAGCAGTTGCAAAATCAATTGGCACAGTTAGATGAGCAGCTTGAAGAAGATGCCATGCAAAAAGATGATCTGGAAATTGATTTGCATGCTTTGGCATTTAAACTTGAGCAGGCCTTGCCGCAATATAAAACCTTGCAATTTCAGGTCGAGCAGCTGAACGAGCAATTTGATACAGCACAACAATCATTTCAGCAGCAGCAACAAGAGCTAGAGTTACTGCGTCGTCAAGCAGTGCAAACCCAGCAGCAGACTGAATTATTGGAAAAAGATGCCACCTTTTTAAAAGCACAGTATCAACAAATTGTGGCGCAAATGGAACAAGCCAAAAAGTTTGTTGATCCAGTCCAACTAGAATTACCTGCGCTGGAAACGCAGTTTAGCGAGCAGCAGCAACAGACTGAAAAACTGCAAAAAACTTGGCAGGAATGGCAAGTAGAATTGAACAGTGTGCAGTCTAAACAGCAGCAATTGACCGAACAGCGCCAGCAACAGCAGCAGCAAGATGAGCAGCTACGTGCACAGCTTGAAGAAAAGCGTTTGGCGTGGCAGTCGGCCAAGTCGGACTATCAGCATTATTCTGAACAGTTAAAAGATTTAAACAGTGAAATCATTACTGGTTTACAAATTGATGTGACTGCACATCAGCAGAAGCTGGTCAAAGCGCAGCAGCAGTTTGATAAATTGGGTGCAGTCAATTTGGCGGCATCGGAAGAATATGAAGAAGTTTCCACACGTTTTGCGGAACTGAGCCATCAAATTGAAGATTTGGAAAATACTGTGTCGCAGTTGCAGGCGGCCATGAAAAGTATTGATCAGGAAACCCGTAAATTGTTTATGAGTACTTTTGATCAGATCAATGCCGAATTGCAGGAGCTGTTTCCAAAAGTCTTTAATGGCGGTGAAGCGAGTCTGAGTTTGGAAGATGATTGGCAGTCTGGGGTAAAATTAATGGCACGTCCACCAGGCAAGCGCAACAGTTCCTTAGCTTTACTTTCTGGTGGTGAAAAAGCACTGACTGCGTTGGCATTGGTTTTTGCAATTTTCCGTTTAAATCCAGCGCCATTTTGTGTGCTCGATGAAGTTGATGCACCGCTAGATGATGCCAACGTGGGACGTTTTTGTAATTTAGTAAAAGAACTTTCTGAACAAGTCCAATTCATTTACATTACACATAATAAACTTGCTATGACGATGGCAACCGACCTCTTAGGTGTTACCATGCCTGAACCGGGAACCTCAAAATTAGTAACCGTAAATTTAGAAGAAGCCGCAGAATACGGCCTAGTCGCGGAGGCATAATATGGAAATCACCACAATCGTTGGAATTGTCATCGCTATTATTATCATGGCGTTTGGTTTAAAAATGATTCTGAAAAAACCAGCAGATTCAGCGCCGTCATTGGACTCTGAATTGCAGTTTAATGCAGATAGTCAAAAACCAATTATTCCACGGCATGTACGTGATCAATTGCAGAGCGACGCCACTCCAGTTCGGGTAGAACCGACTTTGACTGCAGATGCCGTTCATGAACCCCCAGTTTCTGCCAAGACTGAACCACAGGCATTTTCTGATGATACTGCAGATAAAAGTACTGAAGCGACTCAATCTACGGCAAATCTACAGACCGATGTGTCAGCTCAAGATGCCTCTGAAACGACTGCTCAGGTAACGACTGAAACAGCGCCAGTAACTGCCGATGTCGCTGAGCCAAGCACTGCAACAGTATCGACCACATCTAACACGACCGAATATTCATTGTCAGATGAAATTCAACAGGTAATCGCAGAAACTGAGCCAAACACCAGTGAACAGGCCAAAACATCAAATGAATACAGCCTGAATCAACACATTGAAACTGCGGAAATTTCAGAATTTAACGAAGAAAGCAGCATTTTAGATTCGCACTTGCATGAACAAAAAATCATGGATGAAGAAAGTGCTTTGGCCACAGCGGAATCTTTTATTGCGCTGAATGTATTCCCAGAGCGTCGCATACTTTCGGGTGATAAGGCCTTAAAAGTATTGATGAAATACGGTTTGCGTTTTGGTGAAATGTCATGTTTCCATCGTTATAACGAAGATGGCACTAAGCTATTATTCTCTGTGCTACAAATTAATGATGAAGGCGCAGATGGCTTTGATTTAGAAACGCTATCGACTGAACAGGTTAAAGGTTTGGCATTTTTCCTCGCTTTACCGCATAGCGATGTGCAAAATGCTTTTGACACCATGGTTAGTATTTCGGGACTGATTGCGCGTGAAATTGATGGTACGGTCTATGACCAAAACCATTTGGAATTTACCCCACAATTACGTGAGCACTGGCGTCATCAAGCGATTGATTATCGTGCGGGTCAGGCAAGTCATAGCTAACATGCTGCATTTGTGCGCAATGTAA
This sequence comes from Acinetobacter sp. A3, assembly GCF_012371415.1. Lineage (NCBI taxonomy): Bacteria > Pseudomonadati > Pseudomonadota > Gammaproteobacteria > Moraxellales > Moraxellaceae > Acinetobacter > Acinetobacter sp. A3. The sequence goes on along the minus strand of NZ_JAAZQW010000001.1, from coordinate 227,061 downwards.
GCATAATTGCGTAGAGTATTATTGATCAAAGTGATCTGAGATAAATTGCAACTTGTGGTAGGCATTTTTATAATGCTGTCAGCAAAATGGTAGCCTCGGCTACATAGAAACAGAAGGGCGGAACAAGACCGCCCTTTTTTATGGTGGAAAATATGTCTGTAGATTTAACTGTCGTGGCGCAAATGCGTCAATTGATTCAACTGCTTGCCAAGCACAATCATGCCTATTATGTGATGGATCAACCGACAATTACAGACAGTGAATATGATCAGCTTTTCCATCAGCTCAAAGCGCTAGAACAGCAATATCCAGATTTGGTGCAGCCTGATACCCCAACCAATAAAGTCGGTGGTACGCCTTTGGCGAAATTTACCAGTGTGACGCACACTGTACCGATGCTGTCTTTAGGCAATGTTTTTAATCAGGAAGAATTATTTGCCTTTGCACGACGTGTTGAAGAGCGCTTGCCTAACCAAACTATTGAATACGATGTTGAACTCAAATTTGATGGTCTGGCCATTTCGCTTTGGTACGAGCATGGGGTATTGGTGCGTGGTGTGACCCGTGGTGATGGCGAAACTGGAGAAGATATTACCCACAATGTCAAAACCATCCGTAATTTGCCTAAAGTCTTGAGTGCGGATGCAACTGCCATTCCTGAATTTTTGGAAGTGCGTGGCGAAGTGCTAATGCCAAAACTTGGCTTTGAAAAACTTAACGCTGCCAATACAGCCAAAGGTGAAAAAACTTTTGCCAATCCACGTAATGCGGCAGCGGGCAGTTTACGTCAGTTAGACCCGAATATTGCCGCATCGCGACCTTTGGCATTCTATGCTTATGGTATTGCGCAATGTGTACCGCATCATGGGCAAAGTACCATGTCAGACAGTTTAACGTGGTTGGAACAGTTTGGTTTTGAAATTGGCGAACGTCATTTTGTTTGCAAGAGCATTCAAGAGGTTCAAGCTGCTTATGAACAAATTAACCTTGAACGCCCGAATTTAAGCGTTGAAATTGATGGCATGGTGGTCAAGGTCAATGAGCTGAAACAGCAACAGCAATTGGGTTTTTTAAGTCGTGAACCACGTTGGGCAACTGCTTATAAATTCCCTGCCGTGGCGGCTTTAACTACTATTGAAAATATTGACTGGCAAGTAGGTCGTACTGGTACGCTAACTCCCGTAGCGCGTTTAAATCCAGTCGCAGTGGGTGGTGTGACAGTATCTAATGTGACCTTGCATAATATTGGTGAAATTCACCGTTTAGATGTGCGTTTAGGCGATACCGTTAGCGTTTACCGTAGTGGCGATGTGATTCCGAAAGTGGAAAAAGTCTGGCCAGAATTCCGCCCTACAGATGCACAGGAAGTCCATTTGCCAGAACAATGCCCAGTGTGTGATTCACCTGTGGTGATGCCTGAGGGTGAGGCACTGGTACGTTGCTCGGGTGGTTTGTATTGTGCCGCACAACGTATTGAGGCGATTCGTCATTTTGTCTCACGTAAAGCCATGGATATTGAAGGTTTGGGCGATCGTTGGGTCGAGTCCTTGCTGCACCTGAACTTACTGCAAAATGTGGCGGATATTTATCATTTGCATGAACACCGTGATGCCTTGCTCAGCATTGAAAAAATGGGTGAAAAGTCAGTTCAGAACCTGATTGACTCGATTGAAAATAGTAAAAAAACCACATTGGCAGCGTTTATATATGCTTTAGGGATTCGGGGGGTGGGTGAAACCACAGCACGCATGCTTGCCAATACTTTCCAGACTTTAGAGGCTTTGCGTGAAGCAGACCTAGAAGCATTAAAGAAAACTCCAGATGTGGGGGATATTACCGCAGAATGGATTTTAGATTTTTTCCAAGCACCGCATAATTTAGAAGTCTTGGACCGATTATTGGCAGCAGGCATTCATTGGGATGCTCCGATTGCACCAACACGTCAGCCGTTAAATGGTGAGAGCTGGGTGATTACGGGTACTTTAAGCCAAATGGGACGTGATGAGGCAACCCAACTATTGCAAGCGTTGGGTGCACGGGTCAGCGGCAGTGTGTCAGGCAAAACCAAATGTGTTGTGGCAGGTGAGAAAGCTGGCTCAAAGCTAGAAAAAGCTGAGAAGTTGGGTGTGCAAGTGATGAATGAAGCTGAGTTTATTCAGTTGATGCAAGAATATGGTGTGCTTGAATAAGCATCATCCATGCATATTTTATCTGCTTTAAAAACAAAGGCACTTCCATGATGAAGTGCCTTTGTTTTATTTAGAGAAGTTGACGATTTAGCGTTTTTTCACAATCCCGTCATCAATCAATTGCTGAAAGTGCTCTACCAAACTGGTTTCAATATTGCGGTAGTGCATGTTTAATTCACGCTGACTTTTTTCCGCATTAAAATAAATTGGGTAGCCCATATTCAGTTCCACAAATTTACGGGAAAAACCAAGTAAAGGACCAAAGGCTTTAAAGGCAAATTTAGGCAACTGATTACGTGGGAACGGATATTTACGGCCAAAATGCAGCGCTAAAATTTTGCCCATTTCCAGCAAGCTGAATGTACCACCACTAATAATATAGCGACCTTGCGCTGCAGGGTTAAAAGCGGCTTGAATGTGGGCATCGGCAACATCTCGTACATCTACAATACCATTCCACATGGCTGGCACACCTGCTAGCGTTAAGCCATTGGCAAATTGCAAGAGAACCTCCACGCTGCCCGATTGCGTGTTTTTGGTTAAGGATGGCCCGAGCACCAAAGCAGGGTTAATACAGACCAAATCCCAGCGTTGCTGTGCTTGTACCATTTCCCAAGCTTTACGTTCTGCTGCTACTTTTGAATAAGGATAAGGCTGATGTTCAGGACTACTGGTCGTATTCCAATGGCTTTCATCAAAACGGTTGTGTGCAGTCTTTAAAATATCAATCGCATCACCATAGGTTGCGGCAATACTAGAGGTGACCACCACACGCTTTACCGATGCAGTACGGTTAACACTGTTTAAAACATTTTCGGTGCCAATCACCGCAGGTTCAATAATGTCTTTTACTGCGTCTTTATAATTGGTGACCACAAAGGGTGAAGCCATGTGCAGCACAATTTCACAGCCCTGCATGGCGGCATCAAACGCACCATCTTCAAGTAAGTTGGCCTGAAATAATTGCAAGCTGCCAGTGCTGTTGGCTGCAATATCGGTCAGGTGCTGAAAACTGTGGGTTTTGTTGAGGTCACGGACTGTGGCATGCACTTGATGACCTTGCTCCAATAAGTTTTTAATCACCCAACTGGCAATATAGCCTGTTGCGCCTGTGACTAAAATGGGTGCAGAGGGATTTAGATTTGTCATTATTTTACGTAAGTGATGGAACTTGTGGCTATGATAATGCAGCTGGGTTTTAAAATCCGCTTTTCGGGTATTTTTCACAATACCTGAACGTCAAAATGAGTTTTCATTCTGTATTTACAAAATGATGCAAAATCATTGTGTTGTCATTTTTATTGCACCGTTTTTCCAAGCGTTTGTTTTATATATGGGAATTTTTAAACTAAATTGCAAATGCGTATGTTTCTCATTTTAATTTTATAAAAATCATAGGTTTACAATAATTAACTTTTGCAATTTAAACCGAATATGTCCATAATGACTAGATCAAGAAAGGGAGTGAAGAAAATGCGTGGCAATCCAGAAGTCGTAGACTATCTAAATATGTTGATCGGTGGCGAACTGGCTGCTCGCGATCAATACCTGATTCATTCGCGTATGTATGAAGATTGGGGCTTAAGCAAAATTTTTGAGCGCATTGACCATGAAATGCAGGAAGAAGCGCAACATGCAGATGCCTTGATTCGCCGTGTGTTATTCCTTGAAGGCACACCGAATATGCAACGTGATGATGTTGATGTGGGCGAAGATGTGGTGTCTTGCTTAAAAGCCGATTTAAAACTGGAATACGAAGTGCGTGAAAAATTGGCGCAAGGCGTAAAATTGTGTGAAGAAAAAGGCGACTATGTCAGCCGTGATATGTTGCGTCAGCAAATGAGCGACACCGAAGAAGACCACACTTACTGGTTAGAAAAACAATTACGTTTAATTGAGCTGATTGGTTTGCAAAACTACATTCAATCGCAAATGTGATGTAAACAAATACCCCAAAGCCCGATCTATTCAGATCGGGCTTTTTTATCTGTGTTTTAAATTGAACAAGCTATGATGGCTGAGCAGATTGGGTATACTGAAGCTATTTTTCAATTTGAGAGTAAGCAGCGTGCAACAACAAATTTTATTGATTACGGGCTGGGGCGGTGGCACTGCTTTATTGAACCCATTGCAGCAAGCTTTGATTGCACAAGGTTTTCGGGTTGAACTGATCAATATTTTTAACGCTGCCGATGCACAAGTGTTACAGCAACAGGTGGAATTGGCACGCCAGTTTGATGTGATTATGGGCTGGTCACTCGGCGGTCAATTGGCAACACTACTGGTCGATGCGATTGCCCATCAATATGCAGAATATAAAACCTTAATCACGATTGCGTCTAATCCGTGTTTTGTGGCACACGCAGGGTGGGATACCGCTATGCCTTCAGCGACTTTTGCTCAATTTAAACAATCTTTTGAACAAGACCCAATTCTGACGTTAAAGCGATTTGGTTTTATGGTGTGTCAGGGTGTCAGCAGCAGTAAAACCGATTTGCTGCAATTGCAAAGTTTGGTGCAGGCACAGCCTCAATCTTTACTCAAACACGGTTTGGCTTTACTGGAAAACCTAAACTTGGTGAATAAGCTACAACAGTATGTAGGTCAGCAGTACCATATTTTTGCCGAGCAAGATGTTTTAGTTGATTGCAAAGTTGCTACTAAACTTCAAAATTTAGCTGCAAAGTTCTTAAGTGTAGATGTTATATCAGGCTCGCATGGGCTGCCATTGTTCCATGCAGATGAGCTGACTAGCAAAATCTGCCAATATTTACAGAAAAATCCGTCAACTCAGGGATAAGTGACAAATCTCGCAATTTATTTTGCAGGCAGACAGGTTTAAGATTTACGACAGCTTAGTTTTGTAATTTCAAGGATGAGGACAGGATGACAGAACAGATGGATTTGGCTTTTGATCGTGAACATCTTTGGCATCCTTATACCTCTATGACTCAGCCGCTGCCGACTTTCAAAGTAAAGCGGGCATTTGGCAGCACCATTGAACTTGAAGATGGTCGTCAATTGATTGATGGTATGTCATCGTGGTGGTGCGCGATTCATGGTTATAATCATCCTGAACTGAACCGTGCTGTCACAGAACAACTCGACAACATGGCACATATCATGTTTGGTGGTTTAACTCACAGCCCAGCCATTGAACTTGGGCGTTTGTTACTGCAAATCACGCCACCAAGTTTAGATAAAATTTTTTATGCAGATTCAGGTTCAGTTGCGGTAGAAGTCGCCTTGAAAATGGCCGTGCAATATTGGACTGCACAAGGCAAGCCTGAAAAAACCAACTTTATTACCACTCGTTCTGGCTATCATGGCGATACATGGAATGCCATGTCAGTCTGTGACCCTGTCACAGGGATGCATCAGGTTTTTGGCTCAAGTCTGGCACAGCGTTATTTTGTTTCCACACCGCAAGTCGCATTTGATCAAGAGTGGAATCCTGACGATATTGCAGAGCTGGCGCAAAGTTTGGCAGACCAGCATCACAATATTGCTGCCATGATTATTGAGCCAATTGTGCAAGGTGCAGGCGGTATGCGCTTTTATCATCCCGAATATTTGCGTCAGGCTAAATTGCTCTGCGAACAATATAATGTTCTGCTAATTTTTGATGAAATTGCTACAGGGTTTGGGCGTACAGGCAAGCTCTTTGCCTGGGAACATGCACAGGTCGAACCCGATATTATGTGCATAGGCAAAGGACTGACAGGCGGTTATATGACTTTGTCTGCAACCTTGGCCACAAAACAGGTGGCAGAAACGATTTCGCAAGGTGAAGCAGGTGTGTTTATGCACGGCCCGACCTTTATGGGCAATCCATTGGCCTGTGCGGTTGCGCTAAAAAGCACTCAATTATTATTGTCACAAGACTGGCAAGCCAATATTCAACGTATTCAGCAGCAACTTGAACAGCATTTAACGCCATTAGCGAATTTGGCATGGGTGCAGGATGTGCGGGTGCTCGGTGCTATTGGTGTCGTGGAGTTGAAACATGCGGTAGATATGCAACGTCTACAACAACAATTCGTGCAACGTGGTATTTGGGTACGTCCATTTGGAAAATTGGTATATGTGATGCCACCGTATGTGATTACAGCACAAGAGTTGGATACGTTGTTGCAGCAGCTGGTAGCCGTAGTGTGTGAAATGCAGGAAGCAGACGCATGAATTTACTTGACCACTACGCAGAACAGCTCGATCAACTTCGTCAGCAAGGTAATTTTCGTCAATTTCGCAGTAATCAGCAACACGGCAAAATGATTGAAATTCAGCAACAACACATGCTGAACTTATCTTCCAATGATTATTTGGGTTTGGCCTCTGACTTGCGCTTGCGTGAACAGTTTTTTGATGAAACGCCAAATACTGAACGCTTGATGAGTGCATCTTCATCACGTTTGTTAACAGGAAATTTCCCTGCCTATGAACAGCTTGAAGCCGAGCTGAGTCAATTATTTCATGGACGTGCCGCCTTGCTGTTTAACAGCGGTTATCACATGAATATTGGTATCTTACCCGCCTTAGCAGATGCAAAAACGCTCATTTTGGCCGATAAACTGGTACATGCCAGCATGATTGATGGGATTCGCTTGTCATCTGCCAAATATTTGCGTTATCGCCATAATGATTTGGCACATTTGCAGCAATTGCTCAGCCAATATCATGCCGATGATAATTATGAACGCATTATTGTGGTGACCGAATCCATTTTTAGTATGGATGGCGATGAAACTGATTTAGCCGCTTTAGTGGCGCTTAAACAGCAATTTGCCAAAGTCATGTTATATGTAGATGAAGCACACGCCATTGGCGTACGTGGCGTGCAAGGTTTAGGTTGTGCTGAACAATATGGCGTGATTGATGCAATTGATTTTCTGGTCGGGACTTTTGGTAAAGCCGTTGCTTCGATTGGGGGATATTTGATTTGTGATCCGATTATCCGTGATTACTTAATTAATCGGATGCGTCCACTAATTTTCAGTACCGCACAACCACCTGTTTGTATGGCATGGACACAATTCATGCTCAAGCACATTGTGCAAATACAGGCACAGCGTCAGCATTTGGCTGCCTTGAGCCAATATATGCAGCAGGGGATTCGTGCACAAGGCTTTGCGTGTCCATCTAGCTCACAAATTGTTCCTGTGATTATCGGCGACTCCAGTGCAACCGTAACTAAAGCTCAACAATTACAGGCCGCAGGTTTTTATGTGATGCCTGTGCGCCCACCCACCGTACCGCAAGGCAGTTCACGTTTGCGCATTTGTTTAAATACGCAATTTGAAACAACAGACTTAGCGCCGTTGCTGAGCATGCTTTGAGTATCTTGGCATGAGTATAGATAAAGCACAGGTCGCACAGCGTTTTGCCCGGGCACATGCAAGTTATAAATCGCATGCGGTGGTACAGCAGCAAATTTGTCAGCATTTAATCACTAAAATGCAGCAATGTTTTGTGCAGCACTCAAGTCATACACAGCCTTGCACAGCACTATCGCATGTACTTGAAATCGGTTGTGGTTCAGGCAATTTGACTGACTTGTTGTTAAGCAAGTTTGATATTCAGCAGCTGACTTTAAATGACTTATATACTGAAGTTTTACAGCCTTATCTGCACTTGCCGCATACAACAACACACATTCACGGTTTAATTGGCGATATTGAACAGTTGGCTTTTCCTGAGTCGTTGGATTTAATTTGTTCCAGTTCAGCCCTGCAATGGGTTGAAGACCTAGCTGCTTTACTACACAAGGCCCATCAAGCGTTAATACCACATGGATATTTGTGCTTTTCGACATTTGGCCCTCAAAACTTGATGGAAATGAAGCAACTAACAGGGCAGGGCTTAGACTATTTCAGTGCAGTTGAGTTTCAACAACTGCTGCAACAGCAAGGCTTTGAAGTGCTACATTGTTCAGAGCAATTACAGCAACTGAATTTTCAGCATCCCAAACAAGTTTTACAGCATTTAAAAGCCACAGGGGTGACAGGCACCGCGCAAGGTCAGCGTTGGAGCAAAGCCAGTTTAATGCATTTTTATCAGGGCTATGAACAATTTAGTCAGCAGCATCCCACCCTGCCAAAAAGCTATACATTGACCTATCATCCTATTTATTGTCTTGCACGGAGAATGCCATGACCGCCCAAGTGTACTTTGTCAGTGGTATAGACACAGGTATTGGTAAAACTTATGCCACAGGCTATTTGGCCAAGACCATGAATGCACAAGGCATCCGTACCATCACTCAAAAATTGATTCAAACGGGCAATCAGCATATTTCTGAAGATATTGAGCAGCACCGTAAAATTATGGGCAGTGAATGGTTACCTGAAGATGATGACAAGCTGACCATGCCTGAAATTTTTAGCTATCCTGCTTCACCGCATTTGGCGACACAAATTGATGGTCGAGAGATTGATTTTGCCAAAATTGCAGCAGCAACTGAACAATTGGCAGCCAAGTATGATGCGGTGTTATTAGAAGGTGCAGGTGGTTTAATGGTGCCGCTGACCACAGATTTACTCACCATCGACTATATTGAGCAAAAACAATATCCTGTTATTTTGGTGAGTTCTGGGCGTTTGGGTAGTATCAACCACACTTTGCTCAGTTTGGAAGCTTTAAAAACACGTGGTTTGAACTTGTATGCACTGGCCTATAACTTAAATGATGAATTGCAAGACCCTTTAATTTCGCAGGATACTGCCAAGTATTTAAAAAATTATTTGGCTCATAGCTTCCCGAATGCACAGTGGATTGAGATTCCTGTATTAGCAGCTGCTGAATTTTGATTTGAAAAGCTTTAAACAGCAGTCTGAATGTACTTCAGTCCAAAATGCAAAAAGCCACTGTGAAAGTGGCTTTTTGTTGCGTATTAAGTTTTCAGTTTTGATATTGAAAGCTTAAAACTTTTTAAAGCTTTTATTGCCAAACGGTTTACGTGGTGCATTTTCGTCACGGCGTTCACGGTTGCCATAACTGTTACCGTCTTGGCGCTGCTCACGATTGCCGTAGCTGTTACCGTCTTGGCGACGTTCACGGTTGCCGTAGCTATTACCTTCTTGACGATAGTCACGGTTACCGTAGCTATTGCCATCCTGACGGCGTTCACGCTGACCATATTGGTTGCCTTCACGACGTTCACGGTTGCCATAGCTGTTACCATCCTGACGTGGTTCACGGTTTGCATAGCTATTGCCATCTTGACGACGTTCACGCGGTGCTACAAAACCTGTATTTTGCGCAGCTTCTTCGGTGTCACGGCGTTGCTGACGCAAGAAACCACCACGACGTGCTGCTAATGGTTTTTCCTGCATACGTTCATTGCGGCGTTTTGCCATGCCGTACAAACCTGTGCCTTGACGTGGTTTAAGTTCTACCGCTTTGGCAAGGTTGTCGATGTCATTTTTATCTAATTCCATCCAGCGACCTGTACGCAATTCACGCGGTAAAATCACGGTACCGTAACGAGTACGTAATAAGCGGCTGACTTTCAAACCTTGTGATTCAAAAATACGGCGAACCTCACGGTTACGACCTTCTTTAACCACCACTTGATACCAACGGTTAATACCATCACCGCCAATTTCAGAGAAAGATTCAAACTTGGCAGGGCCGTCATCTAGCACGACACCGCGCAGCATGTTGTTTTTCAGTTGTGGCGTCACTTCACCCATAACACGAACCGCATATTCGCGTTCAATTTCGTTAGATGGGTGCATTAAACGGTTGGCGAGTTCACCGTCATTGGTAAATAACAATAAGCCTGTCGAGTTAATATCCAGACGACCAACCATCACCCAGCGATCATTTGCAATTGCAGGTAGGTTGTCAAATACAGTTGGGCGCTGTTCTGGGTCATTGCGTGAGCAAATTTCGCCTTCTGGTTTGTAATAAATCAGAACACGACGACGAATTTCATTTTCAATTTGGAACTGAACTTTACGACCATCGATGCGAAGCTCATCGCCTGGTTCGATTCGTTCACCCACTTGGGCAACTTGGCCGTTGACACTCACACGACCAGCGGCAATGACTTCTTCCATATAACGGCGAGAACCCAAGCCTACTCGTGCGAGTACCTTTTGCAACTTTTCACTCATGACAGCACAACCTTAGAAATGATCATCAACAGTTTACCTATTCAAGACACAGACGCAGATGCATCGAGTGCCATGAAAGCTTCCTTGGCATCCTGTAGGGGAGGCAATTGGCTTAAGGAGTTCAAGCCAAACGCATTTAAAAATTGGGGCGTTGTAACTAACAACGCAGGTCTTCCTGGGAGTTCTCGAAAGCCAGATTCCTTAATCCAGTTCCAGTCAAACAATGTACGTAAAATTTGACTATTGTTTGATACTCCGCGAATTTGTTCAATATCTGCACGGGTCACAGGCTGGTGGTAGGCAATCACGGCCAATATTTCCAGCATAGAGGGTGAAAGTCTAGTCGGACGTTCAGGCCACACCTGTGTAATAATTGTACGATACTTTGCCCGTACCTGAAAACGAAAACCTTGAGCGGTTTCGATCAGTTCAATCGAGCGACCATGTTGTAGCATGGCAAGTTGTTGTAAAAACTGACGTAATTGTGTTTTGCTATATTTATCCTGAAAGGCTTCTTTTAGGCGCGCCAAAGACACTGCGCTATCACTGGCAAAAATAATAGCTTCAAGTTGCATTAGCAATTCATGCTGTTGCTCACCTTCAGACAGGTTTGAAACAATCTGTTCTGAGTTCATGCCTGCGCCCCTTGAATACTCAATGGTGCTTCAATACCACTGCTCACAATGCATACCTTCTGCTGGCGAGTCAGTTCTAAAATAGCCATAAACGTCACCACCATACCCATTCGCCCCTGACTTGGCTTGAGTAGCGCATCAAAACTGAGAATTTCACCCGAGGCGAGTTTAGCTTCAATAAACGCAATTCGTTCTTCGAGCAAAACAGGTTCTTGCAAAATTTGATGGGTCACAGGTTCAGGACGGTTAAAAATGCAGAACAACGCATCACGTAATTGATCGGCCGCATAGCCGACATTATTCACAGCAGTGTGTCCTAAGCCAACATTGGTGGCAAAGGTATCACGTTCTAAAACTGGCATTTGCCCAAGGCGTTCCGCCGCTTGCTTGACTCTTAAATATGTTTCTAGGCGGTCAATCAGCTCTTGTTTCGGGTCTTTCTCAATTGCACTGGCGCTTGGTGCTTTTGGCAATAACAGCCGTGATTTTAAGTCGGCCAATAGTGCAGCCATCACCATATAGTCAGCAGTGAGCTCAATATTCAGTGATTTCATAGCATCCATATACGACAGATATTGCGATGCAATAGGGGCAATATCTAACTGGAGTAAATCGAAGCCATTTTTTTGAATCAGGTAAATCAGAAAGTCGAGTGGTCCTTCGAAATGCTCTAACAGAATTTCAAATGCTGCAGGAGGAATATATAAATCCTCTGGAATCGACTCTTGCCATTCATCTAACACACGAATGTGTTGGGCAGGTTCCATCGCATTGTGGAGGGATTGATTCATTACAGTATTGGGCCACGCGAATTTTCAAAAGCATGCAAACGCTATTTCCGCTTTAGATAGGAGGAGCGGTAGAGAAATAGCACAAAATTAATAGCGGCTAGTCTAAAGGATATCGTGGTTGAAATAAATCTGTTCTACAACCAAATGTCAAAAAAAGCCAAAAATAAATAGGGGTATTTTCTAGGGTGATGATGTCACGAAAATAATAAATACAATGTGAATCAAGGAGTGCTTATTCAAAAGCACTCACATCACCCACACCACGACGCACAATTTGCGGGCTGTCACCCGACAAGTCCACAATACTGGTGGTGCTGAGTGTGCCTAAGCCACCATCAATCAGTACGTCTATGCGTTTACTGAGCTGTAAATCAATCTCGTAAGGATCATCTAATGGGTCTTCCTGACCTGGTAAAATAAGGGTGCTGGTCAGTAAAGGTTCACCCAGCTCTTTCAGTAGCATGCGGCAAATTGGGTTGCTTGGAATACGCAAACCAATAGTTTTTTTATTCGGATGCATTAAGCGACGTGGCACTTCACTGGTCGCAGGCAAAATAAAGGTCGTTACCGCTGGGGTATTGTTTTTTAGTAGACGATACATGGCATTGTCTACTTTGGCGTAGGTGGCAATATCCGATAAATCGGCACAAATAATGGCGTACTGGTGTTTGGCACCTAAACCACGAATTTGTGAAATGCGCTCCATCGCATTTTTGTTACCAATCTGGCAACCAATTGCATAGGCAGCATCGGTTGGATAAACCACCACATCGCCCGCGCGTATGCGTTCAACCGCTTGGCTGATGAGACGCGGCTGCGGATTTTCAGGATGTACTCTTAAATGCAACATATGAATTCCCTCAGTGCGTAATTGTGTTCGTCGCTTCATTATGAAAGGGGAAGGACGTCACTTGCAATCATTGCCCCATGCTTTATTGCATTTAATCTAGATTTTTACGTTCAAATTCTTCAATTTGTAATGTTTTGCCACCTCGGGTGCAGTAACAAATACATTCAATCAAGCGTTTTGCATCGCGTGGTAATTTAGCTTCGCCATTAAAATAACGCTGCACTTGTGCAAAGACATTGTCTTTAAAAGTGCTGCCATCTCCACCTTCACCCGTCAGGTTGTCTAAAGACACACGGAATTTACGGCCAAATGCTTGAGCAAACAGCCATTCTATCGCCTGCGGCTTTATTTCGACTTGTTCAAACAAGGCTTGTTGTTCTTGAGTGCGACCATCGGGGGCATACCAATAGCCTAAATCAGGCAATAGGCGGCGTTGTTCACCTGCAATGGTCCAGTGGCTAATTTCATGTAGTGCACTATTAAAGAAGCCATGCGCAAATTGAATTCGTGCAGGTTGGTCTGGCGTAGCAGGAAAGTACTCAGGTTCAAAGTCACCTTTGACCAAGTTCACATTTAGGTGGGAAAACCAGTGATTAAAGTGTAAGATGAGCCAGTCCACCTGTTCCGCTTCTGTATTCAGTTTGGCCCAGTCCGAGAGTTGCACTTGGGGGGGCGAAGTGTCAGAATTGGTGGTTGGAAGTGTGCTCACAAGTGATGAAAAATTCACTTCTGTTTGCGGCTGCAACAGATGCATGACTGTGTTACCCAAAATTGGTCTGTCTAAATAAGTACAAAATTGTATCTTAATCTTTGACAGAGTACTGATGAATTTGTAGAATTGCCGCCTTAATTATGTCAGCAAATACCTTTCCGGCACAGATTGAGCCGTTTAAATGGGCTGAACAGGGCTTTACATGGTCAGGTAACCTGCCATTGTCTCGCTTTGCTCGTATCGCCCGTGAAGCTGTTGGATCAATTGATGATCAATTGGTTAACATAGACTGTAAGCTATCAATGGATGCGTATCATCGCATTGCATGGCTAGATGGTCATATTGAAACGAAAGTTCCAATGGAATGCCAGCGTTGCTTGGGTTCTGTAGAAATAGACCTCGTTTCAGATTTTCATCTAGCTCTTGTGGATGATGAGTCACTGATAGAGCGCTTGGATGAGGATGCTGATTTCATTGTATTAGGTGAAAGTGAAGCCACCAGCAAAGGCGATTATGACTCGCCAGCGACGGCTAATTTACTGACACTTATAGAAGATGAATTGTTATTGTTGTTGCCTTTATCTCCTAAGCATGATGCTTGCGAGCATAAGCATCAACCTGCCATTCAGAACATTGCTGAAGAAAAACGTGATAATCCGTTTGATGTTTTGGCAAGTTTGAAAGGTAAACTTAACTGAAAATTATGTTATAATTTCCAGTTAAGACAACTCAATTTGTTCTGATCCATTTTTTCGATCTTTGTAAGGAGCCATCATGGCCGTTCAGCAAAACCGTAAAAGTCGCTCTCGCCGTGACATGCGCCGTTCACATGACGCTTTAACCGAGAATGCATTAACTGTAGACCAAGCTACTGGTGAAACTCATCGTCGTCACCACGTAACTAAAGATGGTTTCTACCGTGGTCGTCAATTATTCGCTAAAGCAGCAGATGCTGAATAATTGGTGATGTATTAAGCGTCAAGCTTAGTAGAAAAAATGGGAGCGTAAGCTCCCTTTTTTTGTGCCCGATTTTTGTTGTATTTGGCAATTACTAAAAGCAAAATTAAGTGTTAAATTTTCGCTCCATAACTGAGCTTACATGAGAAGGTGTGGATTGTAGCTGCTAAAAACTACAATTTGCGCATCTTAATTAAAGGATTTTTTATGTCTGCTAAACGACTCGAGCAAGCAGCTCAAGCCACTAAAACTGCATTTGTCTTTCCTGGTCAAGGCTCACAAAAAGCCGGTATGTTGGCTGAGCTTGCAGAACAGTTTAGCGGTGTGCGCGAAACATTTGCAGAAGCCTCTGAAGCAATTGGCTTTGACTTATGGCACATTGCACAAAGTGGTGAAGGTTTAGACCAAACAGAATTTACTCAGCCGGTATTACTCACTGCAAGTATCGCATTATGGCGTGTGTGGTTAGAGCTGGGTGGTGTTGCACCAAAATACTTGGCAGGGCACTCATTAGGCGAATACAGCGCATTGGTTGCAGCAGGCAGCCTAAGCTTGGGCGATGCAGTCAAATTGGTGAACTTACGTGGTAAGTTAATGCAAAATGCTGTACCACAAGGTCAGGGCGCTATGGCGGCTATTTTGGGTCTTGAAGATGCCAAAGTGCTAGAGCTATGCGAACAAGTCAATGTACAAGGTCGTGGCTCTGTAGAAGCAGCCAACTACAACGCACAAGGCCAAGTCGTGATTGCAGGCGATAAAACTTTAGTCGAAGCTGTAATGGCATTGGCCAAAGAAAATGGTGGTAAAGCCATTGCCCTGCCTGTGTCTGTACCTTCGCATTGTTCATTGATGAAACCTGCGGCAGAACAGTTTGCACAAGCTTTGGAACAAACTGCCATTGAGCTACCGCGTATTCCTGTAATACAAAATGTCAACGCTGGAATCGCGGCAGATGTTGCGCAATTAGGTCAGGCACTTACTGCGCAATTGTATCAATCGGTGCAGTGGACACAAACTATGCAATACCTACAAGATCAAGGTATTGAATATATCGTGGAATGTGGGCCAGGCAACGTATTGGCGAATCTTGCGAAGCGTTTACCGAATATCGAAAAAGCATTCCCACTCGACACACAAAGTCGTATGGAAGATGCGCTAAATGCCATTTTGGTGGCAGAAGGGAAAATTGCATGACACAAGAACGTAAAGTTGCATTAGTCACAGGTGCAAGCCGAGGGATTGGTGCAGCCATCGCTCAGCAACTTATTCAAGACGGTTTTTTTGTGGTAGGTACTGCCACTTCTGAAGTGGGCGCAGAAAAATTATCGGCAAGTTTTGCAGAAAACGGTGCAGGTAAAGTTTTAGATGTTCGTGATGGTGCTGCCATTGATGCCTTAGTTTCTGACATTGAACAAAGCTATGGTTCAGTTTTGGTATTGGTTAACAATGCGGGCATCACCAAAGATAATTTGTTACTGCGTATGTCAGAAGATGACTGGGATGACATTCTCAATATCCACCTGAAAGCAGTTTACCGTTTATCTAAACGTGTCTTGAAAGGCATGACCAAAGCACGTTTTGGACGCATTATTAATATTAGTTCTGTGGTGGCACATTTTGCGAACCCAGGACAAGCCAACTATTCTGCGGCAAAAGCTGGTATTGAGGCATTCAGCCGAAGCCTTGCTAAAGAAATGGGCAGTCGTCAAATTACAGTAAACTCGGTTGCGCCGGGCTTTATTGCAACTGAAATGACAGATCAGTTAAGTGAAGAAATTCGCAAAAAAATGAGTGAGCAAGTGGCATTAAACCGTTTAGGTGATCCACAAGATATCGCAAATGCAGTGAGTTTCTTGGCTTCTGACAAAGCTGGTTACATCACTGGTACAGTGTTACACGTAAATGGTGGTTTATACATGAGCTAAGCTCAAGTATAAACTTTCAAAATTTTATAGATTCAATTAAACTAACGGCATTAAAAACGCCACAAGCAATGAGGAGAATTCCTGTGAGCGATATCGAACAACGCGTTAAACAAGCGGTTGCAGAACAACTTGGTCTTAAAGCTGAAGAAATCAAAAACGAAGCATCTTTTATGGATGACTTAGGTGCTGACTCTTTAGACTTAGTAGAGCTTGTAATGTCTTTCGAAAACGATTTTGACATCACAATCCCAGACGAAGATTCTAACGAAATCACAACAGTTCAATCAGCAATTGACTACGTAACTAAAAAACTTGGTTAATTGTTGATTTCAGCACTGCTGAAATGAAAGCCACCGCAAGGTGGCTTTTTTATGTGCTGGAGTTTTTAAAATGAAACATGAAAAACGGCTTGTTTTTGAATATGTGATGCAGTTTACATTTTGTTACCAAGCTAATGTCTAATCACAACCGAAGTGGCTTATTTTTTAGTTATAAATAAATGAGAACATCGTGCTCATGCAAATGAGTGACGCTTTATAACAGCAGAAAAGAAAATAGGAGCACCTCATGGGTCTTTTTGATTTTGTAAAAGGGATTGGTAAGAAAAACACAGCACCTGCAGAGCCACAAGCTGCACCAAGCACACCAGCAGAACCTTCTGCACAAGAAATTGCCAATAAACTTTTGGGGCATGTAAAAAGCTTAGGTTTGCCAATTACAGGTTTATCGGTCAGCTATAACGCAACGACAGACTTAGCTACAGTGCGTGGACAGGTAAATAGTCAGGCAGATCGTGAAAAAATTGTTCTTGCCGTAGGTAATATTGACCACGTTGCACAAGTAGATGATCAACTCACTGTTGCAACACCAGAACCAGAAAGCAAGTTCTATACTGTAAAATCAGGCGATACTTTGTCTAAAATTTCTAAAGAATTTTATGGCGATGCCAACCAGTACAACAAAATCTTTGAAGCTAACCGCCCATTGCTGAAAAATGCCGATGACATTTTCCCAGGGCAAGTGTTGCGTATTCCTGCTTAAAACTAGGCAATCTAAAAAAAGGCGCAATATGCGCTTTTTTTGTGGGGAGTTATTGATCCATCCAAATACTAAATAAAAACAGTGAAAAACCCAAGACTAAAAATAATTTGGCAGATGCTTGAACAAGGGTAAACACGGTGGAATCTTTAGGTTGTGGATTCAGTAAATGGTCTTCTGAATTGTAAACATGCACAACTCTTGCGCCTGCGGCATAACCAACTTCTGATATTGCCCGAATTTCTAAATGGCTGAGTGGATGATCAAGTGGTTCTTTGACTTGTAACAATAGAATAGATGCAGGCTGATACCACGGACGTTGGGCTTGTTTTAACAAAGTCTTTAGGGTGAGTACAGTTGCATCAAAATCTGCAATAAGCGTTTGTGGATGCTCATGCTCCAAATGGGAGTGTACAGTTGTGATTATATTTTGCTGCGGATGTTCAAGCAGATGCATGTGTTTGCTGTATAGGTGTACCCACACCACTCTAGGGTGTTGTTTTAAATGATGATCTAGCATATTTGTAACCCCCACCTATAAATATTCGTTATTTTAACAGCACAATTTTTGTATGCTTATAGCTTTTTATGCCTAATGATATGGATTAACTAAATTTTTCTAATCGCTCTAGTGATGAGCGCCTTATCATTATCTAAATGTCGTTTTTAAAGTGCTTATTTGGTTTTATATAAAACACTTAGGTTTTTCAAATAAAAGCCGATGTTTGGTTAGTTGTATTTATTATTTTGGACTATAGCAATTAGAGTGATAAATTGAAAAAATCATCCTGCAAAGCTTGCAGGATGATTTTTATAATAAATTACCAGCTTAACGCACCGCCAGTCTGATAGTCCGTCACACGCGTTTCAAAGAAGTTCTTCTCTTTACGCAAGTCCATCATTTCAGACATCCATTGGAATGGGTTGTTTACGCCAGCAAACTGTTCAGGTAAACCCAACTGGCTTAAACGACGGTTACAGATGAATTTCAAGTATTCTTCCATCATGCCTGCGTTCATGCCCAATACGCCACGTGGCATCGTGTCACGTGCATATTCAATTTCAAGCATAGTACCTTCAAGAATCATTTGAATTACTTCTTGCTGGAATTCTGCTGTCCATAGATGAGGGTTTTCAATCTTGATTTGGTTAATCATGTCGATACCAAAGTTCAAGTGCATAGATTCATCACGTAAAATGTACTGGAATTGCTCTGCAACACCATTCATTTTGTTACGACGACCCATCGATAAGATTTGGCTAAAACCGCAATAGAAGAAAATACCTTCAAGTACACAATAGAATGCGATCAGGTTGCGCAGCAAAATTTGGTCGTTTTCAGGTGTACCAGTTTTGAAAGTTGGATCACTTAAAGATTGCGTGTATTTCAAGCCCCATGCCGCTTTACGTGCAACCGATGGTACTTCACGGTACATGTTGAAGACTTCGCCTTCGTCCATACCCAAAGACTCGATACAGTATTGGTAGGCATGAGTGTGAATTGCTTCTTCAAATGCTTGACGCAAAATGTATTGGCGGCATTCTGGGTTGGTGATATGGCGATAAATAGCCAATACCAAGTTGTTTGCAACCAATGAGTCTGCAGTAGAGAAGAAACCGAGTGAACGCATTACAATAGTGCGCTCATCTTCAGTTAAGCCATTTTCAGACTTCCACAACGCAATGTCGTGGTTCATGTTCACTTCTTGTGGCATCCAGTGGTTTGCACAACCATCTAGATATTTTTGCCATGCCCATTCGTATTTGAAAGGTACAAGCTGGTTTAAGTCTGCACGACAGTTGATCATGGCTTTATCATCAACCTGTACGCGTGACGCACCCATTTCCAGCTCTTCAAGACCTGGAGCTACATCCAGTTGTTCTAGAGCGTTAGATGCTCTTGCCAACGGATCGGTTGAATCTGTTGTTCCACTTCTAACGGTTGCAGCGGGTTGTGCAGTTGCCACAGGCGTCTGTGGTTGCTCTGCATCAGATACCATCTGCGGATCATGCGCTTTTTGCGGCTCGACGGGCGCAGGCTTGTGTTCAGGAGCAGCCGGTTTTTGCGAATCATCTTCGAAATCGTCCCAACTTAGGATAGACATATCAATTCTCTCTTCGTTGCTTTATATCTTTTATGGACATCCAGCCACGCTGAGATGTCTTACTATACGCTTAATTTGTGAAAGCAAAATTAAGTTTTGCTCATCTTGGTCTGAAAAATGTACATTCCGACCAATGTGCTCACGACTTATTTTGCTTTCGCTGTTGTTTTGCCGCTTGTACCCAAAAGTAAGCAATTGGTGCGTAAAACAACACTACAAAGGAAACCAGCAAGACCGCGAGTCCTAACATATAGTTGTGGGTCATGTGTGGCATGTAGTGGTTTCCTTATTAATTTAACAATCCATTTTCTTGTACTAAATCCATGCATGATTAATCATGCATGGATAAAATATGTTTACTATTTCTCATCGCCTTTGATAGCAACTATTAAGGCGGTAAATACTGCCATGAATAATACTATCAATAATAAAATTACAATAAGTAGTACAAGAAAATATGGAATAGTCATTTATTGACAAGCCTCACAATCAGGGTTGTCAATGCTGCATGCTTGTGGCACTGGCGCTGCATTTGCAAAGCCGTCTTCCTCTGCAGGAACTTCAGGTTTAATTTCCTGCGCTACCGCTGCAACAGGTGCTGCCGTAACAGTTGCAGGTTTTACTGCGTTCAATGCACCTGTGTTGATGGTCGATTTTTCTGCAGAAGTCGCACCCAATGCACGTAGGTAATAGGTGGTTTTCAGACCACGTAACCATGCCATTTTGTAAGTCAAGTCAAGTTTCTTACCGTTTGCACCTGCAATATACAAGTTCAATGATTGCGCCTGATCAATCCATTTTTGACGACGTGATGCTGCATCTACAATCCAGCGTGGCTCAACCTCAAACGCAGTCGCGAAGATTGCTTTCAATTCTTCAGGAATACGTGAAATTTTTTGTACTGAACCTTCAAAGTGTTTCAGGTCGTTAACCATCACAGAATCCCACAAATCACGCTCTTTTAATGCACGAACAAGATAAGGGTTGATTACCGTAAACTCACCAGATAAATTCGATTTCACATATAAGTTCTGGAATGTCGGCTCAATAGACTGAGAAACGCCACAAATATTTGAAATAGTTGCTGTCGGTGCAATAGCCATTACGTTTGAGTTACGCATACCATCTTTTTGAACTTTGGCACGTAGGCTGTCCCAATCTAAACGCTGAGTACGGTCAACTTCAAACATACGTTCAGGACGTGATTTCGCTACGATGTCTAAAGAGTCGATTGGTAGGATGCCTTGATCCCACAATGAACCTTTAAATGTTTCGTAAGTGCCACGTTCAACTGCCAAGTCACTTGAAGTTTGAATTGCGTAGTAGCTAATTACTTCCATAGACTCATCGGCAAAATCAACCGCAGCATCTGAACCATAAGCCAAGTTCATTTCATATAGCGCATCTTGGAAGCCCATGATGCCCATACCCACAGGGCGATGCTTCAAGTTTGAATTTTTCGCTTGTGGCACTGCGTAGTAGTTGATGTCGATGACGTTGTCGAGCATACGTACCGCAGTTTTAATGGTGCGTGCTAGTTTTTCACGATCTAACACACCGCCTTGAACGTGTTGCACAAGGTTGATTGAACCTAGGTTACATACTGCAATTTCATCTTGGTTTGTGTTTAGGGTGATTTCTGTACACAAGTTAGATGAGTGCACTACACCAACGTGTTGTTGTGGTGAACGTAGGTTACATACGTCTTTGAACGTGATCCATGGGTGACCAGTTTCAAACAGCATAGATAACATTTTGCGCCATAAGTCTTTAGCACGCAGTTTCTTATGCAGCATGTTGGTTTCTTTGGCAATGCTTTCGTAATACGCATAACGCTCGGCAAAGGCTTCGCCTGTTAAGTCGTGCAAGTCTGGCGTTTCAGATGGTGTGAACAGTGTCCATTCAGCATCTTCAAAAACACGTTGCATGAACAAGTCTGGTACCCAGTTTGCTGTATTCATGTCATGGGTACGACGACGGTCATCCCCCGTGTTTTTACGTAGTTCTAGGAATTCTTCGATGTCTAAGTGCCAAGTTTCTAAGTAAGCACATACTGCACCTTTACGCTTACCACCTTGGTTGACCGCAACCGCAGTATCGTTCGCCACTTTTAAGAATGGCACAACACCTTGAGATTTACCGTTAGTACCTTTGATGTATGAGTTCAAGGCACGAACTGGTGTCCAGTCATTGCCTAAACCACCTGCCCATTTAGACAGCATTGCGTTATCTCGCATTGCGCCATAAATGTTGTAAAGGTCATCAGAAATGGTAGTCAAGTAACAGCTCGATAACTGTGGACGTAGCGTGCCTGAGTTAAACAGGGTAGGTGTAGACGCCATATAGTCGAAGCTAGACAATAAGTTATAGAACTCGATTGCACGTGCTTCACGGTCATCTTCATTGAGCGCTAGACCCATCGACACACGCATGAAGAACAATTGTGGAAGTTCAAAGCGTACGCCATCTGAGTGAATGAAGTAACGGTCAAATAAAGTTTGCAGACCTAAATAGGTAAACTGGTTTGAGCGCTCAGGCTGAATTGCAGCTGCAAGTTTAGCAAGGTCAAACTCAAGCAAGTCTGCAGAAAGCAAATCAAGTGCTACACCTTTTTTCAGGAAGGTTTCTAAAGCGTCGCCTTCTGGAGTGTCTACAGATAAGCCCAAGAATTCTAACCCTGTTGCCACCAAGTCATTACGCAATAAACGCGCAGTCACATAAGTATAGTTTGGTTCTTGTTCAATACGGGTACGGGTCGCCATCATCATGGTGGTAGAGATGTCTGACTCTTTTACGCCGTTGTAAAGATTTTTTACGGTTTCATCAATGATGGCATCTACATCAATGCCTTCTAAACCTTCAGCAGCTTTATTTACTGTCGCTTTTAACGCACCTAAGTCGAGTGGTTTAAGCTGACCGTTGGCATCGGTCACTTGTAAGGTTGGGTGATGATTTTCACCAGCTTGCTTACGTGCTTCAGAGCGTTGTTCACGGTAGATGACATAAGCACGGGCAACTTTTTGTTCGCCAGTACGCATCAGCGCAAGTTCAACTTGGTCTTGAATTTCTTCAATGTGAATAGTTCCGCCAGACGGTAAACGGCGATTGAACGTGTTCAGCACCATTTCTGTCAGTTGTTCGATACGATCATGAATACGGCTTGAGTCTGCGCTTTGTTGACCTTCTACAGCCAAAAACGCTTTGCCAATTGCAACTGCAATTTTTTCAGCATCGAAAGCGGCAACATCACCAGTGCGTTTAATCACTTGTAATTGACCGGGGGTTGATGTGATTACGCTCATGTCAGCATAGCTCCATTGTCATCTATTGTTATGTTTATGGACCATTTAAACTGGGCAAAATTTAGGCCACAGTGTTTGAGGAATAAACACAAGACTTAGTGGTTTAAAATTGAATTGAACACAAGATACGGGAAAATTGAGGGTAGATCAATATTGACTTTTTTTTTAAATTTTGACTTTTTCTGAATTAAAATTTATCTCAAAAATACCGAATTTTGTCCTATTGGCTATAAGCCTTATCAGACAAGGGCATAGCATAACAAAGCTCGGAAAAACTGCTTATAGATAACCTTGTGGATAACTTGAAAAGTTAAGAGATAATTTTTCCAAATCAAGCAAGGGCTTGATCTAGTGCAAAAAATACCCATTTTGTAACTTAATATTTCTTAAAAGTGCCCAAAAATCACTAAAAATAGAAAAATACTATAAATTCAATGCTTAATAAAAATATAACAAAATAATACGCAGATGTATCAGTTTGGTGAATGGCATCTTGTTTACAATGTAAACGTGTGTATATTGCAAATTATACAAAGACCTATCTGTCAGATTTTAAAAGTGATAGGTCGAATCCAATAAAGGGACAGGTTATGAGTCAAGAAGAAAAGTTACCAAAAATTTTAATTGTTGAAGATGATGAACGCCTTGCACGTCTTACGCAGGAATACTTAATTCGCAATGGTTTGGAAGTTGGGGTAGAGCCAGATGGCAACCGTGCCATTCGCCGTATTATTGCAGAGCAACCCGACCTTGTGGTGCTAGATGTGATGTTACCAGGCGCAGATGGTTTAACCATTTGTCGTGAAGTTCGTCCACATTATCATCAACCAATTTTAATGCTTACGGCTCGTACCGAAGACATGGATCAGGTGCTTGGTCTGGAAATGGGTGCAGATGACTATGTCGCAAAACCTGTTCAACCACGTGTGTTATTGGCGCGTATTCGTGCTTTATTACGCCGTACCGATAAAGTCACTGAAGATGAAGTGGCACAGCGTATTGAGTTTGACGACTTGGTGATTGATAACGGTGGTCGTTCAGTCACACTGAATGGTGATTTGGTTGATTTCACCAGCGCAGAATATGACCTGTTATGGTTGTTGGCGTCGAATGCGGGACGTATTTTGTCTCGTGAAGATATTTTCGAGCGTCTGCGTGGCATTGAATATGATGGTCAAGACCGTTCAATTGACGTGCGTATTTCACGTATTCGTCCAAAAATTGGCGATGATCCTGAGAACCCTAAACGTATTAAAACTGTACGCAGTAAAGGTTATTTATTTGTCAAAGAAACCAATGGCATGTAATTTACGTTTCACTGAGTCAGACCCTGACTCAGATATAAAAATAAGTCACATAGGACGGGTTTAGTGCTTAAACACAGTATATTCTTGCGTATTTATGCAGGGTTGGTAATTTTGGTCGCCATAGTCGCTATTCTGGGCTACTTATTGGTGCAAATTATCAACTATCAGCGTGCGCAGGAATATCGTGAATCTTTGACCGATGGTATGGCATATATCATCAGTGAAGGCATTGCACGGCAGCAAAATGAACAGCAAAAGAAAGACTGGATTTCTGATGCTTCCGATTTGCTGGAATTGCCCATTTACTATGTGCAGGCAGACAAAGTTGATTTGTCGCGCGCAGAGCTGAGACGAATAAAAGAGCGTAAAGCCGCTGTGCGCTATGATGCCGAAAATATGATTGCCTATATTATTTTAGGCATGAAAGATGATCCTAATCATTATTTATACATCAAGGCAGATAAAATTACAGAACGGCAAATGAAAGCATTGCCTATTTTTGTTTTAGATTATTTGGTGTATTACCCAGGTCAAGAAAAAGAATATCTGGCCAAGATTCAGCAGCATTTTTCTTACCCGATCAATATTAAAAATATTCAGGAATTACCGCTCGATTCTGAACAGATTGGGCGTTTAAGACTCGACCATAGCATTATTTTATATCGTGACAATGCCACAGTGCGTGGAACCACCATTTCAATTGTCTCGCCAATGCCGAACTCACCCTCAGAAGTGCTGGTTTTAGGGCCTGTACCGTTGTTTAACTGGATGCCATTCCAGTTGGCAGCAGGGATTACCTTACTGAGTATGTTTATGTTGAGTTTGGGTGTATATGGTCTGATTTTGCCAATGCAGCGTAAAATTCGTGAAGTGAACTATGCCTTAAACCGTACCAAATCGGGTGATTTAAACATGCGTTTACCCGTAGATGGTGCCGATGAAATGGCAAGTTTGGCATCTAGCTATAACAGCATGTCAGACCATATTCAGCGTTTGATTGAAGCGCAGCGTGAGCTGATGCGTGCGGTATCGCATGAACTGCGCACACCTGTAGCACGCATCCGTTTTGGCATGGAAATGCTGGCAGAGGAAGATGACTACGAGTACCGTTTACAGCAAATGGAAATGATTGATAAAGATATTGAGGCACTGAATACCTTAATTGATGAGATCATGACATACGCCAAGCTGGAACAGGGCATGCCATCTTTAGAAATTGAAAAGATTGTTTTACTGGAAGTCTTGGAACAGGTTGCCACTGAAACTGAAGCCTTAAAAACCCAGAAAGATATTCAGTTGATTGCCCCACCAGATACTTTAGAAGTGGAAGCAGAACGCCGCTACCTACATCGTGTGGTGCAAAACTTGGTGGGCAATGCCGTGCGTTACTGTGACCATAAAGTGTTGGTCAGTGGTGGTATTAATCCGCAAGGAATGGCCTATGTTTGTGTGGAAGATGATGGCCCAGGAATTCCGGAACAAGATCGCACACGTGTCTTTGAAGCCTTTGCGCGTTTAGATGACAGTCGTACCCGTGCATCGGGTGGTTATGGCTTGGGGCTGTCGATAGTGAGCCGTATTGCGTACTGGTTTGGCGGTAAAATTGAAGTCGATCAAAGTCCAAATTTAGGCGGAGCACGTTTTACCATGAGCTGGCCAGCCAAGCGTTTTAGCAAAGTGAAAAAGAAAGGGTCAGTAGAGAAAACGACAGATTCATTGACGTGATTTGAGTTTTAAAGTACCCCTTAGCAATAAAAAACCAGTGCAGTTCAAGGCACTGGTTTTTTATATCTAGGTTTATAAATTTAGCTTAACTTAATTCTTTATATTGTTGATCAGCCTGTTCAAAACGCGCTGTTACTTCCTGACTTGGTGCTTTGCCCAATAAACTCACCACCACAATTGCAAGCCATGAACAGATAAAACCTGGAATAATTTCGTAAACATCCGTATCTGCGCCTAAGTTTTTCCAAAGAATGACCATGGCTGCACCCACAACCATCCCCGCCAATGCGCCATTTAACGTCATACGTTTCCAGAACAAAGAAAGAATGATGAGCGGGCCAAATGCAGCACCAAACCCTGCCCATGCATAAGACACTAGCCCGAGTACTTTTGCTTCAGGGTTACCTGCCATCCAAATGGCCAATAATGCAATCATCAGTACCATGCCACGACCGACCCAAACCAATTCATTCTGTGAGGCATTTTTGCGTAAGAAAGATTTGTAAAAGTCTTCGGTTAAGGTACTTGAGCAGACCAAAAGCTGACAGCTTAAGGTACTCATGACTGCTGCTAGAATTGCAGCCAAAACCACACCTGCCACCCATGGATTAAACAAAATTTTTGTCAGTTCCATAAATACGGTTTCAGGGTTGGCATTGACCACACTTGCAAGCTCAGGATGTTGTTGGAAGTAAGCGATACCAATAAAACCTGCTGCAACAGCACCGCCTAAACACAGGGTCATCCAAGTCATACCAATACGACGTGCTTTAGGAATAGATTTCACAGAATCTACGGCCATAAAACGCACTAAAATATGTGGTTGTCCAAAATAGCCTAAACCCCATGCCATCAGAGAAAGAATCGCGACCCAACTTAAATCTCCCATAATATTTAAGGCTTGAGGGCGTGCTGCTTCTAAAGCAAGTGTGACTTGGCTGAGGTCGGAAAAACTGAGCAGGGTGATAATTGGCGTGAGCAAAAGCGCAAAAATCATGAGGCCTGCTTGAATGGTGTCTGTCCAACTGACAGCCAAAAAGCCACCAATAAACACATAGCTGATGGTGGCAATCGCACTAATCCACAATGCTGTGCTATAAGACAGATCGAACATGCTTTCAAATAGGCGTGCACCTGCGACCATGCCTGATGCGCAATAAATGGCAAAGAAAATTAAAATCACGCAGGCAGATACGATGCGCAGCACTTTCTTTTGGTCATTGAAGCGATTTGAAAAATAGTCGGGCAAGGTCAGTGCATTATTTTGCACTTCGGTATGTACCCGTAAGCGACCTGCAACCAATAGCCAGTTGAGGCATGCACCTATAATCAGACCAATGGCAATCCACATTTCAGACAAACCAGACAGATAAATAGCGCCAGGCAAACCCATGAGCAACCAGCCACTCATATCGGATGCGCCTGCAGATAATGCCGTGACCAGACTTCCTAAACGACGACCACCCAAAATATAGTCGGAGAAGTTGCGGGTTGCACGGTAGGCCAATAGCCCAATCATAAGCATGGCAATAATATAAAATAGGAAGGTAATGATGGTGGGGTTGAGTGCGCTCATAGGGTATCCATTTTTGGGTTGGACAGTCGATAGAAAAATGCAAAGGGTGAAGTCGGGCAGTTTAGTCGCTCAAAGTGGTCTGTACATGCGCTTCATCTACCAAGTTGCTTCCATCAATAAACGCGAAATTTAACCATACATTAAAAAATATTTCAGTTTTATTTCTTCTTATGCATAAAAATAGGCAGCTTAATAGCTGCCTATTGAGTTGATTTATAAATTGAATTAATTGTTGCGACCCATCACGCCACGAATGGTATTCAAGACATCGGCAGGTAAAACCACAGTTTTAGCATTGTTGGATTTCGCCATATCTTGCATGGCTTTCACATATTGTTCACCCAACAGATACGCTACAGGAATTTCTTTATCACCCACTGCTGAGCTGACCATTTCAATTGCACGTTGTGAAGATTCAGCCAAGACAACCTGTGCTTCTGCATCACGACGTGAGGCTTCCAAACGACCATCGGCTTCTAAAATAGCAGCTTGTTTTTCACCATCTGCTTTGGTCACTGTCGCACGACGTTGACGTTCAGCCGCAGCCTGTTCTTCCATAGCCGCTTGCATGGTGTGTGATGGTTTAATATCCTGAATTTCTACAGTTTTAAGGGTAATCCCCCAATCTGAAATATCGTCAGAAATGGCTGCTTTCAGTTTGGCTTTAATGTGATCACGTGAAGACAAGGCATCATCTAAATCCATTTCACCCACAATCGAGCGCAGCGAAGTTTGCACTAGGTTTTGAATCGCCCAAGTATAGTTTTCAATGCCGTACACCGCTTTTTCTGGTGTAGTCAGGTTGATATAAGCCACAGCGTTCATAAGCAGTACTGCGTTATCACGGGTGATCACTTCCTGAGATGGAATGTCTAAGACAATGTCTTTGGTGGTGACTTTATAAGCCACTTCATCTACATACGGAATGACGAAGTTTAAACCAGGAGCAAGGGTTGTGTGGTATTTACCCAAACGCTGCACGATCCATTTATAACCTTGCGGAACAATGCGCACACCTTTAAAAATAGTAATACTGACAAAGGCTAAAATCGCTAAAACAATAATAGAACCACCAGACATTTTAATTTCTCACTTTTTCGTTGTCATGTGTGCTGTGATGCGGCTGCACCACTAAATCATTACCCAAAATATCAATCACGCGAATACGGTCACCCACTTGCACAGGGCTGGTGGTACGGCAGTTCCACTCATCTGAACCAAGTACAGGCATTGGAAAACGGACTTTAATTTGGTCATGCTCCAAATTAATTTGAATCACCATGCCAATTTGTCCAATGGTGGCTTCGCGTGACAGGCCTGCTTTGGTTTTATCGGTAGATAGGGGCTTAATAAATTTAAACCAAGCCAAAGTACAGAGTACCGATAGGATAATCCACATCACCAATTGCGTGGTGGTGCTCATCATGGGGAACATCCAATATAAAATACCCACCATGATTGCCCCGACGCCAAACCATAAGGCGGCAAAAGCAGGCAACATGAGTTCGGAGAGCATTAACAGAACGCCTAGTACAAACCAGTGCCAAGGTTCAAGAACGAATTCCATACATCTACTCGCGTATTTTTACTGTGAATTGAAACTGTTAGTGTGATGTGTGCTGGCATCATGGTTAGATGATATTTTGCACTTTCATCACTTTAACAGATCAATAAGTTTCTGAATATTAAAAAAATCACTGAAATTTAAAATTTCGGACGTGGTGCTGGTTTTAATGCAGCCGGTGATTTTTTAAAGTTCTGAATCGCTTGCTGGATGGCACGAATTTTAAGTTGTGCCGCTTTTTCACCTTCCAAAATAGTTTGGTTACTGGCTTTTAAATCGAGCGTGCCAATATGGCCGACTTTGGGTTGAATCACGATATTGGCTTGAGCCAGTTCCTGATTGATACTTTGCTGCCCCATAATATTTAGGGTTTGATCGAGTAAACCCCACATATTTACAGGTTGATTACCTGTTGGACGTGCTGAAATATCAACAGCAATCACCAAGTCTGCCCCCATGGCTTTGGCTGTTTCTACAGGAATCGGACTGACCAGACCGCCATCGACATATTGTGTTCCGCTAATGGTGGCAGGTACAAAGACATTCGGAATACTGCAAGATGCACGAACGGCTTGACCTGCATTGCCTTTAATAAAGTCGGCTTTGCGGCCATTATCTAAACGTGTGGCAACGGCAGCAAAACGAATTGGAAACTTTTCAATCGGTTTGTTGGCCACGTGTTGATTGACATAATCTTGCAGTTTTTGTCCTGCAACAAAACCTTGACGGCTTAATGTTAAATCACGAATGTCAGATTCTTTAAATGTCAGGGCAATGTGCTGAAGCTGATAAGGACCTTTACCACTGGCATATAAACTGCCCACAAAACTGCCAGCACTGGTGCCTGTAACAATTTTAGGTTTAATACCGTGGGATTCTAAAACTTTAATTACACCAATATGGGCAAAACCTTTGGCACCGCCACCACCAAGTGCCAGTGCAATGACAGGTTCACGAGCCTGAATCGGTGTCGTACTTGGTGGTGTTTTTGTCGTTTTATCGCAGCCCGCTAAACTCAGGGCAAGTACGCCCAGCAAAGAATAATGAAGAAATCGCATATCAGCCAATTATAATCAGATCAAACAAACTGGTGACCATCTCAACAAAAAATGAAAACTTTGACTAGCCTTTTTTCAAAAGCTTTTGTAACGGTTTGGCCAGCCAATGCGGATTTTTAGCCGAAAACTTACCGGTATAGTGTTGATAAATGGCTTCTAAATCTTGACCATAATTCCCTGTAGGATGAAACACCCCCAAAATATGAATGGTTTTGTGGGCATAATCAAAAGAGAACATCACAATGGGGATGTTGGCACCATGGGCAATATGGTAAAAGCCACTGCGGATATTTTCAGCCTGTTTGCGTGTACCTTCGGGCGCCATACCAATCCAGATTTTTTCTTTTTGCCGCACAATTTCAATAATGTCTTGCGTATGACCTTGTGGAGAATGACGCACCACAGGAATTACCCCAATCCAGTTTAAAAGTGGTTTGAGCGGTGTTTCAAACAACGTATGTTTGCCAAAAATGGTAATTTGAATACCCAGACCAAGTAGTGCGGTGAAACCGTGCCAAGCATCAATGTTTGACGTATGCGGAGAAATAATAGCAACGGCTTTGGGCAAGTTTGGAAATTCACCCACCATTTGCCAGCCTTGAGCCAAAAAGATATTTTTAAATACAGCACGGCTCGAGGCTGTACCACGTTGCGGAACTTGGTCTGGTAATTGTGGAAATTGCCGTGTCGTACGTGAAAGTGGATTGGTCATTTTCATGGGGGCAGTGTCATCCTGACGTGCATAAAGAACAACGATGTAGATGCCATATCATGACGCATGCATCTAAATCTATTCAAGATATTAGACTTTCGCTTTGTCTGATTCATTGGCAAAATAGTCGAAATCTGATGATGAAAATGATGAAAAATAACAATCCATGATTCAAAATTTTAGTGCAGTACTGCGCTATTTTGATTGATTACCAATATTTTGATTGAGAAGCCATGCCCAACTTGCGCCAGACCTATTTGTTACTGTTCTCTTTATATTGGGCGCAGGGTTTACCTGTTGGGTTTATGACCCATGCCTTGCCTGTTATTTTACGGGCGCAAGGTGTGTCTTTAGCGCATATCGGTGGTTTTGGTTTATTGATGTTGCCGTGGTCAATTAAGGTATTTTGGGCACCTTTGGTTGATCGTTTGGGTTATCAACCGCTAGGGCATTACCGTAGCTGGATTTTACCTTGTCAGTGGCTTAGCGTGTTGGTACTGATTGGGCTGTCGTTTTTACCCATTGAGTCTTTAAATCATCCTATTTATTTGTGGGTGTTTTTTGTGGCTTTGCTGAGTATGAATTTAGTCGGTGCTACGCAGGATATTGCCACCGATGGTTTGGCCGTCAATATTTTACAGGCCAAGCAGCAACATTGGGGCAATACTTTTCAGGTGGTTGGCTCTCGACTTGGCTTTATTGTTGGCGGTGGTGCAATTCTGTGGGCATTGGACTGGCTAGACTGGCAAAAAACTTTTTTGATTTTGGCGGCATTGGTTTTTTTAAATACTTTACCTATTTTGCTGTTTAAAGAACCACAGCATGCTTCCAAGCGAGCACTTGCTCAACCTTTGGTCAAAATGTCATTTCGCGCACGTCTTGCTGCTATTCGGGAATATCTACAATATTTTGTAGAAACACCTGTGTTGTACGCATGGCTCTGGGTCTTGCTCAGTTTTAAAATTGCTGATGGTCTTTCTGGCCCATTACTGAAACCGTTAATGGTCGATTTAGGTCTAAGTTTTTCTCAAATTGGTATTTATGTGACCATGTTGGGTGCTTTAGCGGCTTTGTTAGGCGCTGGCATTGCGGGCTTGATGCTGAAATGGTACTCACGCATGCAAGCCTTGCTCATTTTTTCGGTACTGAAAATTTTGAGTTTAGCGGCCTATGCTTATTTGGCTTGGCAATATGAACAGCAAACTCACGTTCCACACTGGCTCATTTACAGTATTAATGCGGCAGAAGACTTGTGTTCTGCCATGTTATTGGTGGTCATGCTGACCTTAATTATGCAATACAGCCGTAAGCAATACGCAGGCACAGATTTCACATTTCAGGTGGCCATTATGGCAACCATCAGTGGAGTGTTATATACATTGAGCGGTATTTTGGGCGATGTTTTAGGCTATGCCCATTACCTGATGCTGATTTGTGTGGTGGCATTGTTATGTCTTGTTCCGATTTTGAAATGGTCAAAAAAGGCCAAATTACCCCATCCTGATTATTGATTAAATTGGCAATCAAGAACAGCAAGTTTAATGATAAATATAAGATAAATTTATAAAAATTAATTTATTTTTATCAATATGACAGCGCTGTAACATCTGTTGCAAATGATTTCTCAGGATGAAACAACATGAAAACTCAACTTGCAACAGCGCTTGCGCTTAGTCTTTTTTCAGGTGCTGTATTTGCAGCGCCGTCATTTTATGGCGAGATTGATGTCTCGATTGATTATCTGCCAGAAGATAATCGGGCAGGGGTGAATCAGCGTGATGTGGTGGAAATTAACTCGAATAGCTCTTTTGTTGGGCTAAAAGGGGGAGAAAAAGTTACAGAGCGTTTAAATGCACTGTATCAGGCAGAATTCACCATTCATGTAGATGATGGAGAATCCAATTCAGATACTTTTGTGCCACGCAATTTATTTGTTGGGCTTAAAGATGCGCAATTGGGTACGGTCAAAGTCGGCAAAATTGATACACCGCTGAAACAACTTTCTGGTGCGATAGATAACTTTAATAACTACGTTGATAACAAAGCCGATGTAGCAGGTATTTTTACAGGTGAAAACCGCATAGATAATGTTGTGGTTTATGAATCGCCTGCATTTAAACTGAATGATGCACAGCTAAAAGCAACACTGTTTTTGGCTTCAGGTGAAGCTTCTGGTATTGCCAAAGGCAAGGGTGCATCTAAAGTGACAGGTCGTGGTTTAGGAGATGCTTTTTCGAGTTCACTGGTTTATGACAACCAAACAGTGTTGCTTGGTGTGGGGTATGACAAAGCAATTCCATCCAATTTTGCAGGTGGGGGTATTTTAAATACCAAACAGGGTGAAATTGGGGAAGTTAAGGCCATTTTTGCCGCAGCAGATACCCTACGTGCAACTGGCCGAGTGAATTTAAATCACGGCGTTGCACTAAAGGCTTTATATCAAACTTCGGAAGTTGCTGCAGTTGCGGGGAATGATACGCGAGCCGCCACAATTGATGATTCTGAAGGGTGGTTAATTGGTGCTGAATATAATCTGTCTGCTATAAAGGCATGGACACTGAAAGCACAATACAGCCAAAATACAACTCGCTTTAAGGGCGCACAAGCAGACTTTGATGCACAGCAACTATTCGCAGGGGCAGAGTATGCATTGAATAAACAGCTGAAAACTTATGCTTATGCAGGTTTACTGACCTTAGAACAAGGGCCAGCAGAAACCAAACAGCCTGTTGTGGGCACAGGGTTTGAATATAAGTTTTAAATTTTTAAAGAGCAGGGTGTTGTATGACAGCGCCCTGTTTTGACTTCTGAAATATGTGTATTAAGTGAATATCAATAAAAAAGCGACCCTGACGGAGTCGCTGGAGTATAAGACGCATCTACATTGTGCATGATACGTAACTAAATTTTTATGATGGATGCAAATTATTATTTGCGCATTCAGTGCATCACCGAAGCAGCGGGTACAGTATAAATCTAAATTATGACAATACTGCGACAACTTAAGTCGCATGGGTGTTTTTAAACCGATCCCGTGTGAATCTACTAAGCGCGATAAGGCGTATTAATGGCTTGTGTCCATTGCTGTTTGCTGCAACGTGGACAGACGACATTGGCATGTTCGAGTAAACTGACATGACCACAATACATACAGGCATAGTAGGTATGCGGTTCTGTACGGTGAATGGCTTGGCAGGCTTTAGGGAATAACGGCAAGCCGTATCGTGTTGCTTCGCCTAGAAAAAATAACATGCTGAATTTGCCATCACTTTCCAGTAAACCAACACGCACCTGACCTAAATGTTCAACTCCTTGCTGGCGCATTTCTGCAAAGAATTCATCATGCGACATTTTGCCCAGTTTAATCTTTTCTAAAACCAGTTCACCATCTTCTACAATATAAAGTGATTTGCCCTCCACCAAATCTTCAAAGGCTTGGTATTTCATCATTAACCATGTAATGAGGCGATACATGGCAATCACCACCGCCATGACCACTAAAGCATGTACCAATGGCAAATCTTCGGTAAACATCGGGTCGCCAGCAATAGACCCGAGCGATAAAATAATAGCCAATTCAAAAATAGACAGTTGGCGTACGCCACGTTTACCTGTTAGCCGTAAAAATATAATGATCATGCCAAACATGAGTGCGGCACGAATAATCAATTCGGCAACAAAGACCCAAGTGGTGTCGTGAATAAAAATCTGCTGCACGTCCATGCGTTATACTCATTAAGATGCTTTTAGCAATGTAGCAACTTTAACTTACTCATTTTTTAGTGTTTTTGTGAAGTTTATAAGTGGCTCTGCTACGGGAGAAACCAATCAAGCCGTGACTATGCGAGTTGTATGCATGACGGCATAATACAATTTACCTTTTACTTTAATTTTAACTATGACTTTTGCATTAAGCGCTACACCTCAAACGGTGCTTGAAGTTACACCACAGCATAAAAAACTAAATGTGTTGATTGAGCAGATTGAACAGCAAAAACGGTTATTGCTTGCTTGGCAAAATGCCAAAGATGAAATTCGTGCTTATAGTCAAAAGGCGTTGATGCCTGCTTATCGTGAGTTATATCGCACGCTGTATGAGCAGATGCAGACGCTGTGGAATAGCCTCAGTCATTACCATTTAAGTAAGTCAGATACGGTAACTGTTGAAGATAAAATTCAGGCACTCACTTGCTTGTTGCAAGGTTCGCATTTGTTAACCCAAATGCAGGTAGATGAAGTGGAAAAGATGTATATTTACTATGCACAGGCAAGTGAATATAGCCAGAATAAAAAATCTAAGCAGAAATCTAAAAAGAAAATGGAAACGTCTTTTGATGTGCCTGAAACTTTAGATACTGAAAATGAAAGTTATGATGAAAATTGGAACAGCGAACAATATCAACAAGTACGAGAGCAGGCCAAGTTAAAACGTCAGCAAGATAAGCAAGCTCAAGCTGAAAAGATGGTGAATCAATCGCTTAAAATGGTTTATTTAAAAATTACCTCGATTATTCACCCTGACCGTGAACCTGATGAATCTAAGAAAGCAGAAAAGACTGAACTTTTACAACGTGCTAATGCGGCTTATGAACAGGAAGATTTATTCTTTTTACTGAAACTGCAGCTTGAAGTAGAACAAAGTAAACAGGGTACAAATAAAGGTTTAAGTGTGGAGCAAGTGAAGTTTTACCAACAGGCTTTAGAAGCCCAAAGCCAAGCCTTGCAAAATCAAATTCAGGAATTGATTAACTCACTGGTTTGGTCAAATAAAGCCAAAATTGCGGTGCAGAAATCCAAAGGACAATTGAATATTGCTAATTTATATAAGCAGATTGATGCGGATGCATCTGCGGTGAAGCAACAGCTTAAAGCGGAGAAGCAACGGCTAAGTTTTATGGGGAAAGAGAGTGGGTTGGAGATGCTGTTGGAGCATCAGGTTTTATGATTTACCTCTAACTTAGCGAGAGAGGTAAATATATGGAATAATCTTATTTACTACGCATAGCCTCAATGATTTTTAACAGAGCATCTTGCATTTGCCCAGAGGTAGCTGTTGATAAGTCAATTTCGAGTAAATTATCTATAATTTGAATTTTTTTGCCGCTCATAGGCTTTGTTGCACAAAGATTTCATAACTATATGATTTTAAAAGTTTTGATTATTTTTTGATCCAAAATTAAATTTATTTAAATCAGATGCTTACATATTTATGCAACAAAGCCGTTGATAAATCTAAAATAGATTTATCAACAAACTTTAAAATTCTTCTATTTTGCGTTATAGATTCTAATACAGACATGAAAAAAATCCCCTCAATTATGAGAGGATTTTAGCTTTATTTTTAATATTTTAGCAATAAATTAAAGCGCCGCAATTTGCTCCATATTCGCTTTAATCTTCGCTAACTGGTCAGCAAATTCAGCAAGTTTCACTTTCTCGCCTTCAACCACAGCAGCAGGGGCTTTCGCCACAAAACCTTCATTCGCAAGTTTAGTTGCAATTTGGGCATGCTGTTTTTGAACCTTGTCTAAATCTTTTTGTAGACGACCCAATTCCGCTTTAGGGTCAATTAAGCCCTTCATTGGAACGAATACAGATACGTGACCAACGACAGAAGATGAAGACAATGGTGGTTGTTCGCCATCTGCCAAGAATGTAATGCTCTCAACTTTTGCCAATGCTTTAAACAATGGTTCAATGCGTGCGATCTGTGCTTTTTCAGCATCAGTTGTGTTTTGAAGCAGAACAGGCAACAAACGTGCATTACCTAGACCCATTTCACCACGAATGTTACGCACCGCACCAATCAAACCTTGTAACCATTGCATATCTGCTTCAGCTTGATCATTGATGAGCGCTTGCTCAGCAACAGGGTATTGCGCAAGCATGATGGTTTCACCACCCAAGCCAATCATTGGTGCAAGTGTTTGCCAAATTTCTTCAGTCAAGTACGGCATGATTGGGTGTGCAAGACGTAAAGATGCTTCCATCACTGCAAGTAATACACGGCGAACTTCGGCTTTACGCGCTTCTGAAACATTTTCGTCATTCAGAACAGGTTTAGTCAGCTCTACATACCAGTCGCAGTATTCATTCCAAATAAAGTCATAAATTGCTTGCGCAGCCAAGTCTAAACGGTAGGTTGCAAACGCTTGGTGAACAGCCTGTTCTGCCTTTTGTAAACGGCTGACAATCCACTGCTCAGGCAACTCCCAAAGGTCTTGACGTACTTCTTGGCCTACAGTTTGACCTTCAACATTCATTAATACAAAACGGGTTGCATTCCAGATTTTGTTGGCAAAGTTACGATAACCTTCAACACGTTTCATGTCGAACTTAATGTCACGGCCTGTGTTTGCAAGTGCACAGAAAGTAAAACGAACTGCATCTGTACCGTATGCTTGAATACCTTCAGGGAATTCTTTACGGGTCGATTTTTCAATCTTCGCTGCTTGTTTCGGGTTCATCAAACCTGTTGTACGTTTTTGTACTAAAGTTTCAAGATCAACACCATCAATCAAATCTAATGGATCAAGTACGTTGCCCTTAGATTTAGACATCTTCTGACCTTCACTGTCACGTACCAAACCGTGTACATACACAGTTTTGAACGGTACTTGTGGTGTGCCATCTTCGTTTTTCATGAAGTGCATGGTCATCATGATCATGCGCGCCACCCAGAAGAAAATGATGTCAAAACCAGTCACCAATACATCAGTCGGGTGGAAGGTATTTAAGAAATAGTTTTCTTTATCCTTCGCTTCGTCACCAGTCCAACCTAAGGTTGAGAATGTCCAAAGTCCCGATGAGAACCATGTATCGAGTACGTCTTCATCTTGGTTCAATTCAACATCGGCAGGGATGTTGTTTTTCGCACGAACTTCAGCTTCGTCACGGCCAACAAATACATTGCCTTGCGCATCGTACCAAGCAGGAATACGGTGACCCCACCACAATTGACGTGAGATACACCAGTCTTGAATGTTGTTCATCCACGCCATATACATATTGCTGTATTGCTCAGGCACGAACTTGATAC
Source organism: Acinetobacter sp. A3 (assembly GCF_012371415.1). Classification (NCBI taxonomy): domain Bacteria; kingdom Pseudomonadati; phylum Pseudomonadota; class Gammaproteobacteria; order Moraxellales; family Moraxellaceae; genus Acinetobacter; species Acinetobacter sp. A3. Next base: position 189,459 of record NZ_JAAZQW010000001.1, on the reverse strand, counting down.
GACCATCTTGTACTGCTTCAATTGCAGGTTGTGCAAGAGGAGCGATCTTCACATACCATTGGTCTGTCAATAATGGCTCAACGATCACACCTGAACGGTCACCACGAGGTGGCTTAAGCGTGTATGGTTGGATTTGATCTAACCAGCCTTCAGCTTCTGCTTGTTCAACTAACTTTTTACGTGCTTCAAAACGCTCTAAACCAATGTAGTCTGCAGGTGCAGCAATGGTTTTAGAAATTTGCTCGCCCGCTTTTGCGATGTACTCAAACTCAGCCAATACTTCCGCATTTTTATTGAAGATGTTGATGATTGGCAATTCGCAGCGTTTACCCACTTCATAGTCATTGAAGTCGTGTGCAGGCGTGATTTTCACACAGCCAGTACCAAATTCTTTATCCACATATTCATCTTTAACGATTGGAATGGCACGACCTGTAATTGGCAGGATGATGTTTTGACCTACCAAATGTGCATAGCGTTCATCATCTAGCGCAACAGCAACAGCTGTATCACCTAACAACGTTTCAGGACGAGTGGTTGCAACGACGATGTGATCTTTGCCATCGTGCGTACGCAGTGACTTGTCTTCAAAGAAATATTTAAAGTGCCACAATGAACCTGCTTCTTCTTTATCTGATTCAACTTCTAAGTCAGAAAGTGCAGTTTGTAATTTTGGATCCCAGTTAACCAAGCGTTTACCACGGTAAATTAAACCTTCTTCGTGTAATTTCACGAAAACTTCTTTCACCGCATTCGATAAGCCTTCATCCATGGTGAAGCGTTCACGTGACCAGTCTACCGAAGAACCTAAACGACGGATTTGACGGGTAATGTTGCCGCCAGATTGTTCTTTCCATTCCCAAACTTTTTCAATGAACTTTTCACGGCCTAAGTCGTGGCGGCTGATGTTTTGTGCACCCAATTGACGCTCAACCACCATTTGCGTGGCAATACCTGCGTGGTCTGTACCTGGTTGCCATAAGGTATTTTTACCCGACATACGGTTAAAACGAGTTAGGGCATCCATAATGGCATTGTTAAAACCATGACCCATGTGCAAGCTACCAGTGACGTTTGGCGGCGGAATCATGATACAGAATGATTCACCCTTTTCAGACGGCTTGAAATAGCCGTTGTCTTCCCAAGTCTTGTACCATTTTTTCTCGATCTCGGTTGGATCGTAGGTTGTAGCAATATTTTGCGCTGAATCAGTCATAGTAAGAACAGGTTAAAAGTGAATAAAAAATTGCGTCTATTGTAGCAAAAAAATTGCCAGCTAAGCGAGATTCAGCATCGTCAAACTTCTTGCAATTGGCAGTTGGGCAAACTCATCGTATGATGAGCAACAGGGATGATAAAAACTTGAAGATGCTCATTGCATATTACTCGGTTTTAAACTGAGGTTAAGCAAGGAGTTTTAAAATAGATGACAACACATCAATACGGTCAAAATAGGCAAGTTCAGTTATGACTTATGCTGTAGCATTAAAATTAAAACCAGAAACCTATCAAAAATTTCAACAATTGCATCAACAGTTCAATGCAGGTGAAACCGAAAGTTTGGCCAAACCTTTAGGAGCAGTCTTAACCGAAATTTCCTGTGAAGTGATTGAACAGTTGTTTGGTGAAATGTCACGCTCTAAACATGCGCTAGACAATGAGTCTGAAAAAACCATTCAACAGGTAACCGATACCATGCAAAAATATATGCCGTGGTCGGTTTCATTTTTTGGCAATGAACGCTTAACGCCTATGGTTAATTATTTGGCCGAGATGATGGATCAACAGGCAGGTCAGGCAGTTTTAACCTATCCTGTAGATAGCATTTTAATCAAAGAAACTTTAGGTAATATTGAGCAGATTAAGCAGGGCAACAGTGCCTATATTGACCCTGCCTTTAAAGGATTTGTTCAAATTATTGATCAAGGCGTAAGCTGTTTAATTCGTGATCCGAAAAAAATGCTGAAATTTAATTTGGTGGTCGATAAAACCTTAAACGGTGTGATTCAGTTAACCACGCAACTGGGCTATAAACGTCTGGAAAAAATGGGTAAGCAATTTGATTTAGAAAGTGCAGAAATTTATTCGAACCATTTTCTTGGTTTTTTACAGCATCCTGCACAGCTGAAAGCTTAAATTTTAATGACTTAGATTCTTCAATAACGCGGACAAACGGTTATGGCAAAACGAGAAAATTTAGAACATAAAGTGGTGTGGATTACAGGCGCATCTTCAGGAATTGGTAAGGCACTGGCCAAAGAATGTGCTTTACAGGGTGCGCAAGTCATTTTAACAGCACGCCGTTATGAAGAGTTGGAAAAAGTACGTGTGAGTTTATTAAACCCTGAACGCCATCTTTCAGTCTGTGCAGACATCACCAATGAAAGTCAGGTTTTGCATGCTTATGAGCAAGTTTTGGCACGTAAAGGGCGGATTGACTGGTTAATTAATAACGCAGGTTTAAGTCAGCGTGCCTTAATTGCAGATACCACCATGCAAACCGAACGCACCATTATGGAAGTCGATTATTTTTCACAAGTATTTCTGACCAAAACAGTCTTGCCGACCTTTTTACAGCAAAAACACGGGCGCATTATTTTTGTATCTAGTGTTGCGGCATTATTAGGTACTCAATATCGTGCTTCCTATTCAGCAGCGAAAAGTGCCATTCACATGTGGGCCAACAGTTTACGTGCCGAAGTGGCAGAGCAGGGGGTACAGGTCTCGGTGATTTTCCCAGGCTTTGTGAACACCAATGTATCTTTTAATGCGCTTAATGGTGAAGGCAAGCCACAAGGGCATCAAGATGAAGCCATTGAAAATGGTTTAGATGCAGATGAATTTGCCAAAACCACAGTAAAAGCCTTGATGGCAGGGGAAGAATATATTGTAGTGGGTGGTGCTAAAGAAAAGCTGGGTGTATTGGTGTCTCGATTATCACCAAGCGCTTTATATAAAATGATACGTAAGACTAAGGTCAAGTGAGTTAAAGGCTCTCAGTATCATCATCTAGATGATGATACTGTTTTCATTTTAGTGTGCATGAGGAAGTGTGATGGAAGAATGAATCGCCGTGCCATAAGCAAAGACTTCGACCATGCCGCCTTGCATCCCTAATTCTGTGGTACTTAAACGCAGTCCCATAATTTGAGTTGCACCTACTTTTTCAGCTTCAAGTTTTAAGCGCACCACTGCTTCACGACGTGCACGCTCAACAATGCTTTCATAACTGGTTAAACGACCACCAAAAAAATTCTGGATGTTGGCAATCACAAACTTAAAATAATCATGTGAAATCACCACATTACTGTGTACTAATTGCCCAGTCTGGGTGCTGGTTTGAAAACGGCTGTTGTCTACCCGAATATAGCTTAAGCGCTGTTCTTGCTCTGCCAAATATTTGAAATGTTTGCGCTCATTATGTCGACCAAAGCCAAAACCAACAGCAAACAAAACAGCAAAGACAATAATTTGTAGAATCAAATTATCCATGTGGTGTTATCCCCATCAAATCAACTCAGCCTTAATTTTGCACAGGGAAAGGGTTTGGAAGTTTAGGGATGTCAGCTTCAACTACAACCGCAGTGCCGTAAACGAACAGTTCCGAAGCACCTTGCGCAATATTGGATGTAGAAAAACGTATTCCGACGATGGCATTTGCACCTAAACCACGTGCTTTTTCAATCATACGGTTCATGGCTTCTTGACGGGACTCTTCTAAAAGTTCGGTATAGGCAGTTAATTCACCACCCACAATATTTTTAAGTCCAGCCAATAAGTCACGCCCAACGTGTTTACTGCGCACAGTGCTGCCATACACCACATCAATTTGGCGGGAAATTCGATGCCCCGGAACAGATTCAAGATTACTGAGTAACATAATTTTTTGAGTGAAGATAAACGAATCTACTGAAGATATGAAATGTACCTCAAAAAAGCAATAAAAAAGCCCACCGAAGTGAGCTGATTTAGGTCTTTGTAAATGGTGTGGTTTCACCATCTAATTATGTTTTGCTGTACTAAATTACTGCGCTTTCCGCTCAGCCGATGATGCAGGTTGTAAAGTTGCATCTGAAGTATTGGCTTTTACACCGCCACCTAAAGATTTGTACAACTCGACCTGATTGTTCAGATTGGCTTGCTCAAGTAGCAACAAACCTTGCTCTGCGGCATAAGCGGTACGCTGAGCGTCCAATACGGTTAGGTAGCTGTCAATCCCTGCACGGAAACGTGCATTAGAAAGCTTATAAGTTGTGTTGGTTGCTTCAACCAAGCGTTTTTGAGCAGCTAAACGGTCCCCAATATTTTGACGAACTGCCAAGGCATCATTCACTTCACGGAATGCAGACTGAATTGACTTTTCATAATCTGCCAAAGCAATTTGCTGATCGGTTTCTGAAATTTTGATGTTGGCTTGGCGTGTACCCCAATCGAAAATTGGCAGGTCTAGACTTGGGCCAACTGCCCACACAAAGCTGCCCGATTTAAACAAATCACTTAAATCTGTCGACGCATATCCAGCATTGCCTGTTAGGCTGATGCTTGGAAATAAACGTGCTTTGGCCGCACCAATGTTAGCTCCTGCAGCAGACAGTCGGTACTCGGCAGTACGGATGTCGGGACGGTTGGTCAGCAAGTCACTTGGTAAGCCTGCACCCATTGCATTGTTTTTCGTAATGCGGGTAACACGCTGTGCAGGTAGCAAAGTGTTTGGAACAGGTTCACCCACCAGCAAGTTCAACAAGTTTTGTGCTTGGGCAACTTGGGTTTTGTAGTTAGCAACATCATTACGTGCCGTTTCTACAGAAATTTGCGCCTGACGCACAGGCAGCTCGCTATCAATACCAACATCAAAACGCTTTTTGTTCAGATTGTAAGATTCAAGTTGCGTTTTTAACGTCTGGTCTGCCAGTTTTAAATTGGCATTGGCAAAAGAGTAGTTCAGCCATGCTTGTGCAACCTGACCAATCAGGGCAATTTGCGTGGCATCACGTGAGCTTTGAGTTGCCAAGAAGTTATCTAAGGCATTGTCTTTTAAGCTACGCACACGTCCCCAAAAATCCAGCTCATAGGCAGTAACACCTAAGCCGACGTTATAACGGGTATGTGTACCTAATCCATTGCCCTGATCTTGACGTAGTACGCCACCGCTAGCACCAATGGTAGGCAATTGGTTGTTTTCTGTAATTTGATAAGCTTGCTGCGCACGCTGGATGTTCAGGGTTGCAGTGCGCAAATCACGGTTATTGTTCAGTGCCATATCTAGCACTTGCAATAAGCGCTGGTCGGCAAAGAAATCTTTATAGCCTTGTTCGGCAACCGATGTACCCGTTGCTGTTGCAGTATAGCTGCTCGGAATACTCGCCTGAGCGACGGGCTCTGGCCCACGCATGCTTTGACAGGCTGTCAAAGCAAGCGCAAGGGCAGAAACCGCAATGCCACGGCCTGTAAGAGACCATAAGTTTTGCATCACGATACATGCTCCTGTTGATTTTGTTGTTTTGGTTTGTATTTAAAGATACTTCTGATCCAAACGTAGAACACTGGAATAAAGAAGATCCCTAACAAGGTTGAGCTAATTACACCGCCCAAGACTCCATAACCGACTGAATGTTGGCTACCTGCACCTGCACCAGATGAAAGAGCAAGTGGCAATACACCAAAACCGAAGGCAAGGGTGGTCATAATAATTGGACGTAAACGCATTTTTGCAGCATGCAAAGTGGCTTCAAATAGGTCTTCACCTTTTTCTTGTAGCTCTTTGGCAAATTCTACAATCAAAATGGCGTTTTTCGCAGACAAACCAATCACAGCAATAATTGCCACTTGGAAGTAAATGTTATTGGATAGGTTCGGGTTCTTGAACAAGATCATGCCCCCAAAGGTGAGCAATAATGCCCCGACAATCCCTAACGGTACGACCAAGAGTACTGAGAATGGAATAGACCAGCTTTCATACAAGGCTGCCAAACACAGGAATACAATCAGTAAAGACAACGCATACAAGAACGGTGCTTGGTCGCCCGATTCACGTTCTTCTAGCGATAAGCCTGTCCACTCATAGTCAAAGCCATTTAAGCCCATAGACGGTAATTTAGCGACAATTTCTTCCATGGCTTGCATTGCTTCACCTGAGCTGACGCCCGGAGCAGGTGCACCCTGAATGTTCTTGGCAGATACGCCGTTATAGCGTTCTAAGCGCGGCGAACCATAAGTCCACTCACCTGTTGCAAAGGCAGAGAACGGTACCATTTCACCACGGTTATTGCGCACATACCACTTGTTTAGGTCTTCAGGCATCATGCGTGAGTCTGATTCAGCTTGAACATAAACTTTTTTCACACGACCACGGTCAATAAAGTCATTGATGTACGAACCACCCCAAGCCATGCCCATCGTGCTGTTGATTTCAGCAATGCTGACACCTGCTGCACCTGCTTGCGCCTGATCAATCAGAATACGGTACTGTGGTGTATCTTCCTGACCATTTGGACGTACGCCCATTAAGCGAGGGTCTTTGGCTGCTTCACCCAAGACAATGTTACGTGCCATGGTGAGTTTTTCGTGACCATTACCTGCAGCATCTTTCAGCTGTAAGTTAAAGCCTGCACTCACACCCAATTCAGGCATTGCTGGCAGCTGTAATGGCATGATGTAGGTCGCATCTTTCACAATCATGTTCAGCGCCATACCACGTTGAATAATGGCACCCACTTGTGATTCTGGACTTGTACGTTCACTCCAGTCTTTTAACTTAATGAATGCCATACCAGCGTTCTGACCAACACCCGAGAACGAGAAGCCAGAAACACTAAACACCGACTGCACATGCTCTTTTTCATTTTCTCTGAAGAAGTTAGTCATGCTGGTCATAGTGGCATCAGTACGTTCCAAAGTCGCATTTGGTGGGAGTTGCACCAGTGTCATCACCACACCCTGATCTTCATCAGGTAAGAACGATGATGGAAGTTTCTGGAACAACAACACAATAATACCCAACACCACTGCATATAAAATTCCTGAGAAAATTTTGCTGTGGGTCATACGGTCTACACCGCCTTGATACTTGACCGAAATCTTATCAAAGCTACGGTTAAACCAACGGAAGAAACGGGCAAATACGCCGTTGCTTTCAGGTTTGTTTGGATCATGCTGTTTGAGAATGGTGGCACACAGGGCAGGGGTAAAGGTCAAGGCAACAACCAGTGACAGCAGCATGGCAGTCACAAGGGTGATTGAGAATTGACGATAAATAACCCCTGTTGTTCCACCAAAGAATGCCATTGGAATGAACACCGCAGACAGTACTGAGGTAATCCCGACCAGTGCACCTGAAATCTGTTTCATGGACTTTTCAGTCGCAGCCACAGGATCAAGATGTTCTTCCACCATGACACGTTCTACGTTTTCCACTACAACAATCGCATCATCGACCAGAAGACCGATGGCGAGTACCATGGCAAACATGGTGAGGGTGTTGATGGAGAAACCAAACATATTGATCACGGCAAAAGTACCGAGAACCACCACAGGCACAGCCATGGTTGGAATAATGGTGGCGCGCCAGTTCTGTAAGAACAGGAACATCACAATAAATACCAAGATGATTGCTTCAATCAGCGTTTTAACCACACTCTTGATTGAAAGTTCAATAAATGGCGTGGTATCAAACGCCAATTCATCCTTTAAACCCGCAGGGTAGTTTGGACGTAATTGTTTTAAGCGTTCTTCTACAGCAGCAGCGGTATCTAGCGCGTTGGCACCAGTAGACAATTTAATTGCCACACCACCAGCAGGTTTACCGTTGTATTTAGAAATAAACTGATAGTTGTCTGCACCAAGTTCAATACGTGCTACATCACCCAAGCGAACTTGAGCACCTGAAGCGGTATTTTTGAGGAAAATATTGCTAAATTGTTCAGGTGTTTGTAGCAAGCTTTGTGCAGTAACCGTTGCGTTCAACGCCTGACCTTGAACAGATGGTGCACCACCCAATTGACCTACAGCTACCTGAGCGTTTTGGGTACGAATGGCTTGTGCAATATCACTTGGTGTAACTTGCAAGCTTGCCATTTTGGCTGGATCCATCCAAATACGCATGGCGTATGAGCCACCAAATACTTGTACTTCACCTACACCTGCAACACGGCTAAGCGGTTCAGAAATGTTGGAGTTGACATAGTCTTTAATGTCATCTGCAGAAAGGCTTTCATCTGGCGAGTAGAAGGCTATAACCTGTAAGAAGCTTGCACCTGATTTGGTGACTTTCACCCCTTGACGTTGTACGTCATCTGGCAATAAAGCTGTTGCAGATTGTAGCTTGTTCTGTACTTGAACCTGTGCAATATCAGGGTCAATCCCTTGTTCAAAGTTCAAGGTAATTGATGCAGAACCATTCCCCGCACTGTTCGATGAAATGTAGCGTAAACCATCCAAACCATTCATTTGCTGCTCAATAATTTGAGTCACTGTATTTTCAACAGTTTCAGCAGATGCACCCGGATAAGTCGCAGCAATGGTGACCGTTGGCGGTGCAATGGTCGGATATTGAGCAATTGGCATGTTGGTGAGGGTAATAATCCCCGCCAGCATGATCACCAATGAAATCACCCACGCAAAAATGGGGCGATGAATAAAAAAGTGTGCCATTGAAGTCTACCCCTTATGCATTTGAAGTAGCTTTTTGTTCAGTCGCTTTAGCTTCTGATGCTGGTGCTTGTTTTGCATCATCTGATTTTGCTGGTGCAGCAGGTGCACCTTGCGGGGCAGCGCCTTGAGGTTGATACGGTTTAGCCACAACTTGCTGTTCAGGTTTTACTTTGGCAATCCCTTCAACAATGACTTTATCGCCAGTTTGCAAACCTTCAGTCACAATCCAGTTGTTGCCTTGTGAGCCTACAGTGGTCACAGGACGAGGCTCAACCACTCCTTTTGCATTCACGAGCATCACCATCGCCTGACCTGTTGGGGTGCGGCTAAGTGCAGCTTGCGGAATTAAAATCGCATTAGGAATAACACCTTGCACAATTTGTGCCGTGGCGAACATACCTGGCAACAATAAGTGGTTGGCATTTGGGAAAACCGCACGTAAGGTCACAGTACCTGTTTCAGGATTCACACTGGCATCAGAGAATGCTAAACGGCCTTCAATCGGGTAATAGCTGCCATCTTCAAGTTTTAATTTAACTTTAGTGTTGTTGCTGCTGTTTAGGCTGCCCTGACTGAGTTGCTGACGTAAACGTAACAGCTCAGCACTGGACTGATTGATGTCTACATAAATTGGGTCTAAACGCTGAATGGTAACCAATGGTTCAGCTTGACTGGCAGTGACTAAAGCACCAGCCGTCACAGTAGAGCGATTCGTTTGCCCAGAAATAGGTGCACGTACAGTTGAATAGCCTAAGTTAATTTCAGCATTGCGAACTTCTGCCTGAGTAGCTGCAACGTCTGCTTCGGCAAGTTTTACCTGAGCCACAATATCGTCATATTCTTGTTTGGAAATGGCGTTGCTGCCCACCAGTTGACGATAACGACCTTCTTTTACCCGTAGCACATTTAACTGTGCTTGTTGGCGGGTTAAAGCCGCACGTGCGCTGTCTAATGAAGCACGATTGGTACGTGCGTCAATTTCATAAAGCGCCTGACCTTCACGTACATAACTGCCTTCGGTAAATAAGCGTTTCAAAACAACGCCACTGGTTTGTGGGCGAACTTCTGAAATTTCAAAGGCAGTGGTACGACCAGACAATTCAACAGATTGCTCAACGCTTTGTGGTTGTGCCACAAGCACGCCAACCTCAGTCGGTGGCATTTGCTGGGCTGCACCTGCTTGCTGTGCATCTTTTGGATCTTTGCTACAACCCACAAGCGCTAAACTTGTGGCTAATGCGCAAGCAGTCAGGGCAGGTGCCCAAAGCTTTGCAGACATCATTTTTTCACCTCAATTAGATTTTTATCTAAACTTATGTATTGGTTTGCATTGCAGATATTTCGTGCAAAACAGATACCACAATGTGATCCAAATAAAACTTATGCTCCAACCGGAGAGGACATCTGAAGGATAGTGCACTCCCAGATATACACGGGAAATACCCATCAGCACCATCCACAACGCTGCACATACGGTTAAAATTCTATGCGCTGGATGTTGCAAACTTAGGTAAATGACTAAACAGCCTAAGCTTGCGGCATAAAAGCTATGTGCACTAGGAAATGCTGCCCCATAACTTTCTACCAAATGTAATGCTTCAGGCGGGCGTGGGCGGGCAATTACAGATTTGAGCAGCCACGCAATCGCTATACTTCCAAACAGTCCTACACTGATAAAAACAATTTTTGTGTATTTTTTATACCATGCCCAGTAGAAACACCATAGGCTGGATAAAAATAATACAAATGGCATGCCACCCAATACAGAAAGTAGCTGCGCCAATTGATTCAAATGTGCGGTGCGTTGCGTACTTAAAAACTCTACAAGTGCAAAATCGAACTGTTGCAAACTTGCAATATTGAGTACTAACACACTGATAATAAATAGTAAACTACCGAGATAGAGCAGTTTTTTAGGCATGCTAAAATCTCCGAAAGTTTAACCGATTTGAGCACGGTTGATGAATGGATTAAAGTGTACTAACCAGTACACTTTATTTCAAGTCAATGGAAATGAGAAGGATTTCTTTTTTTCCTGATTTGTGAGCAAGCCAGAAATCCGTACATTTTTTAAGTATTTCGTTCAGAGTTTGATGTGCTGTCATCATCCACTGTAATAGGTTGTTTCGGGGGCCAAAAGAAATCACTTGGACGGGTCAGAAAATGGGTCAGCACCAATTTTGCCAGAGGCTTCCATTGTTCAAAACGTACCCGACGTGCACGTAGTGCCACAATAATTGTTAAAGTAAAACTCACAAATAAGTTGGTTAAACCAATCAGTAGTACCCCTAAAAATGACACAATAATGAGGCCAATTTCAGGTGAGCCATTCACATTCATTAAACCTTGAATAAAGTTGGCAGAGGCAAAGGCAATATGGCGAATATCAATTGGTAAACCGAGAATATATCCGAGCGTGGCAGTACTGCCGAGCATAATCCCGAATAAAAAATTACCAGCCAATGCACCTAAATTACGTTCAATATAATTCGCAAAGCTATTCAGGCGTTCCTGTCCGAGCAGCATTTTTAGGTGGATGTGGGCTTTTAAACGTGGCCCAACTTTACGATACACCGCCATGTTGTCAAAATAACCAGCAATCAGACCTGACAAAAATAAAAATACCCCCGCAATAGCTGCATGCGGAACCGCTAAAGAGGTAAAGGGGTTTAAGTCATGTAAGGTGTCTGATGCTTTGGCATGTGACATTAAAGGTTCATGCAATGCGGCATCCCAACTAAAAGCAATTAAAGCTGCAATTGGAATGGCAATGGACATATTACCCAAAATAGCAATGAACTGTGTGCGAATAATATTAATAATGAGTGCGGCTAATTCGGCAATTTGTGCGGTCTTTGAACCTTTACGATGCTGAACGGTCGATGCCAAGGCCGCAGCAGTCATCGCGGGCTGTTTGGTGGCAACAGTAAAGTGCAACACATGAATAATCATAAAGCCAAATGAATAAATCATGCTGTTTATGATGGCTTGCATCATTGGAGCCAGCGCTAAGCGAGAGGCGAGGGTTTTGAGCGTTGCCATAGCAGCAATTAAAACCCCCGCACCTGCTGCGGCTTTGTACATGCCCAAAAAGCCGTCTTTGTCGGTACTTACATAATGCTCGCCTGTTTTACTGGCATTTTCCGTGACTTGTAAGGCAATTAATTCACTGTTTTCTGCCAAGAGCGAACGCACACTGCGCTCGCTATACAGTGCTGCGGTAACATCTACCAATAACTGTCCCATTGAAATATGGCGAACTTTGTCTTGTGCCACAATCAAATTAATTAGCAGTTCAATCCGTTCCAGACATTGTTCCAGCAAGGACAGTAAATAGGTCAGACTAATACTGACTCCAGTGCGTTTGGTGGCACGTCTAATTTTGCTACTGACATTATGACATTGATCAATCATCACCAAAGCTTGAGCGGCATCGGGTGGTTGGATGGCACTCATTTGATCATGTTGCAGATCTGCAGTTTTATATTGCTGAATAAACTCATTGATTTCACGGTTTTGTGCAAAGAAAGGCGAGTCGTATTCACTCAGTTCAGGGTAGGCACTAATAAATTCAGGATATAAACCAATGCCACTGACCCGATATGACAATACGGTCAGGGCTTTAATAATTTCACTGCGAATCAGACGCTTCTGGGTTTGCCCGCCATGCCCACGATTAAGCAGGGTGAATAACTGTTGCCATTCAGCATCATCAATATTGTCTAACCAATATTTGTCGCTGCGCAGAGGAAAGACCCGACGCACTAAATCTTGCAGTTGGCTTTCATCATTAATTAGCGGTAAAAAGTGTGCGCCTAAGCGCTGGAACAGCTGATTCCAAAAGCCATCTAAAGACAGAATGCCAGTGTCAGCATATAAACTGGTTTGTTTGTACTGATTAATTAAACGTAAAACAAAATGTTGCAGGGTCGAGCTTGCGTTTGGAGTGATCAATAAAGCATGCAAGAGTGCCTGAAACTTTTGATGGGTTTCTTCTAAATTTTGGGTGTCTTGAGGACGAATACGATTGACCAGCTCAATCAGGAGATTTTCATCAAGAACAGCTTTGGGCGTGTCCAGCTGTTCTTGCATTTTATTAAATAAATCGTTGAGTTTTATATGCATAAGCAGCTTAAATTATTGAATACGGTGTAAAGCCAACAAGGCTAAATTCTTTAAGGCCTGACGATAGACCGACTCAGGCAGTGCTTCTAAAGCAGCAATAGCCGCTTCGGTTTCTTCTGTAGCACGCTGGCGGCAATAATCGAGAGCGCCTGAAGATTGCACAATGGCAATGACCTGATCTAGGTCAGCTGTGCCGCCTGTGGCAATACTGCGACGAATAATTTGATGTTGTTCGCCTGTTGTATTTTGTAAAGCAGAGATTAAAGGCAAAGTCGGTTTGCCTTCCATTAAATCATCGCCAATATTTTTACCTAATGTTTCAGCATCTGAGGTGTAATCCAAAATATCATCAATGATTTGGAAGGCATTACCAAAGTGTCCTGCAAATAAACGCAAAGGCTCACGGTATTGCGGTGTGCCAGTTAAAATTGCAGCACCTTCGGTTGCCAGTTCAAATAAACGTGACGTTTTACCGTGAATAATATCCAAATAAATTTTTTCAGTGGTGTCTGGTTGATGCTGTGCCTGTAGTTGTAAAACTTCACCTTCGGCAATTTCACAGGTACCTGTAGAAAAGTCTTTCAGCAATACCATGTCATTTAAATCGACCAATAAGTCGAACGAGCGGGAAATTAAGAAGTCACCCACTAAAACTGCAGTCTGGTTATTCCATGTTGCATTGGCTGTTGGGCGACCACGACGTAAACCTGACTCATCTACAACATCGTCATGCACCAAAGTTGCGGTATGTAGCATTTCAATAATGGCCGCCAGTTTACGTTGACGTTCCAAATCTTCTGCACCACAGGCTTTGGCTGCAAGCAGACACATAATTGGACGCATGCGTTTGCCGCCTGCTTCGACCACGTGTTTACTAACGGCCATGACCAGGGCAACTTTTGAGGTAATTCCTTCATTAATAAATGTATCCATCGCGGCAAAATCAGAAGCAACAGGGGCGAGAATGTCTTGCTTAAAGTCGATGGTCATGTGAAAGGAAACCTCAATAATATTGAATTACAAACTTAGTGGAATCTATTGTAACTTTGGTTACAGCCAAGAAAATTAACTCAGTCTGCGAAAATAACACGCTGAATGCAATAGCTAGGCAATTGTATAATTGTTAAGTCTAATTGAAAACTAAGTAAATAACTTTATTGGTAAATTTGGCATTTGCTTAAGTTGCGCCTGATTCTAACAAGCGTAACGGCTTGCGCCAATACAATCTGTCTATTTACCCTTAACCAAGGGGTATAAAACATGACAAGTAGAGGTGTTTACTAAATAATCAATGCGCGTATACAATAATTGCCGCAAATGACTTGTTGTTTGTGTGAATATCCCTTAAAATCCTTGCCCTTGAATAACCCCCAGTGGCGTTCGTTTTAAGATCGATATATCCCTTTATCGGCACGACGACACGGGCATGTTTGGAGTACATTATGTACGCAGTAATCCAAAGCGGTGGTAAACAGCACCGTGTTGTTGAGGGTGAAACCCTTAAAGTTGAATTATTGAAAGCTGAAACTGGCGCAACTATTACGTTTGATGACGTATTAATGGTTGTAAACGGTGACAACGTTCAAATCGGTGCTCCAGTTGTTGCTGGCGCTAAAGTAACTGCAGAAGTGGTTGGTCATGGTCGTCACGACAAAATCCGTATTGTTAAAATGCGTCGTCGTAAACACTACCGTAAGCAACAAGGTCACCGTCAATGGTTTACCGAGTTGAAAATTACTGGTATTGCAGGCTAATCACTAGGAGTAAATAGACATGGCAACTAAAAAAGCCGGTGGATCGACTAAGAACGGTCGTGATTCGAATCCTAAGATGTTAGGTGTTAAAGTTTACGGTGGTCAAACTGTAACTGCTGGTAACATCATCGTTCGTCAACGTGGTACAGAATTCCACGCTGGTGCAAACGTAGGTATGGGCCGTGACCATACTTTATTTGCTACTGCTGACGGCGTAGTAAAATTCGAAGTGAAAGGTCAATTTGGCCGTCGCTACGTATCTGTTGAAGCGTAAGCAACAATAGAAAGAAACCCACAAGTGATTGTGGGTTTTTTTACGCCTATAAGATTGCAAAAAACTCAGAAGTAGATGCTTTTTATATCTTCATCATGATGGATAAATTTCTACATATTATATTAATAACAATACAAAACTTCTTATTTTCTATCATATTAGCGCCAGAAATTGGTTTAAGATGGGACATCCAAAACATTGCGACTAAGCAAATATAAAAAGGTGAATCTATGAATATGCTTCGTAAAACCATGTGTGCTGTGGCATTGGGTGCAACGACTTTAGCACCAATCATGAGTACCACAGTGTTTGCTGCGCCAGTGGCAGCATCGGAGCAACAGGCGACAGCAAATTTAGTTAAACAATTAAACGGTATTAAAAGTTTTACGGCCAATTTTGAGCAAACTACCAAAGTCAGCAACAATGGTAAGGCTTTACCAAACCGTGGTCTATCTGCTCAACACATGAACCAGAATTTTAAAGGCGTGATGAAAGTTGAACGTCCGGGTAAATTCTTCTGGGAAACCACCAGTCCAGCCAAACAGACCATTGTGACCACAGGTAAAACGGTATGGATTTATGATCCAGACTTACAGCAAGCGGTACGTCAAAGTTTAGATGATCAAGTAGCGAACACACCCGCATTATTACTTTCGGGTAATACCAACCAAATTATGCAGTCTTATCGTGTAACGCAGCCGAACAAGGCTAAGACTTACTACACTTTATATCCAAAAAGTGATGATGGTGTATTTCAAAGTCTGACCATTAGTTTTGGTGCACGTAATGCACCTACCTTGATGATTTTACAGGACTCGTTGGGGCAAACCACACATGTACGTTTTAACAATGTGAAAGTTAATGCCAAAATTCCTGCATCGACCTTTAATTTTACTCCGCCAAAAGGTACGGATATTATTGATCAATAATCAACACATCGAAGTTAAAAGTGATGATATTTAGGGCGTTTTAAACGCCCTAATTTTTTATGGATCATATGTCCTTGCAGGTTATCCCTTATTTTTAGGTTAGAAAGATTTGGGGCAGTAATACTCGCCTTAAATTATACGCAAAGCAGATTGTGAATAATTTAGTGTCTGGCACAACAATTCAGCGATTTAAAACTCAGCCTACATATTTATCTGTAGATTCATTCTAAGAAATCCACAATTTCTGTGGATAAATCTTGGGATAATTCACATTTTAAAGAAAGAGGTACGCAGATTGGGTCGTTGCTTATGGGTGTCTAGGTTCTGGTTGTTGTGTTTAAGATTCTGATTTATATGTAAAAAATAAAGAAAGCTCTGTATCAAACATTGTATTAATTTTAAACTCGGTTATCCCCTATAAATTCCGTTACACAACTGCTCTAGGATTGAACAGCAAGAGTTGCCTATAGTCTTGACGAGCAAATTGGGTTGTGTATCACCATCAAGTTGCTTAATAGATAACGCATCGCAGCATTTTATTTTTAAAGCAGGACAGGGGGGAGGTTTAATGCAACATTTAAAATCACAGGTCTGGGTTAGTGCTGTCGCTTTAAGTTCAGTCTTGTTGTTCACCGCATGTCAGCCAAAAAATGACACAACATCTAAAACAGAATCAGGCCAAGTGGCGACTTCATCGGCTGAAAATATTCCAGTGGTTCAAGCCAAAGTGGTACCTGTTGAGTTGGCGCAAAAACAAGTCTGCGATGAAGAAGGCTGTACCGCCTACGACATTCAGACGGTCAAAAGTAATGTGGCATGGATAGATAATTATTTTATGCAACGCTTGCAAAAAGCCGACCCAATTGCATTTTCTAAATCGGCTGCTTCAGCCGCTACGCCAGAAGAAGAAACGAATCCGATGGATTTGAATCAGAGTTCATCTTATGTGCGTTATATCGGGCAACATGGCAATTTAGCGACCTTTAGTTTACAAAGTTATTATTATCCTGCACGTGCAGCACACGGCATGCATCATCAAGAATTTGTGACCTTTGATTTAAAACAACAAAAGCGTTTGGCACTCCAAGATATTTTATTGCCCAATGCTGAAGCCAAAGTAGTAGAGGAATTGTTCAATCATAATTTTAATTGGTTAGATGAACATGATATTTCCCGTGAAAAATTTAAACTGAGTGATAACTTTTACTACGGTGCCAATGGCATTGTGTTTGTCTATCCATTGTATGAGCTTGCCTCTTATGCAGAAGGTATGCCTGAATTGGTGCTGCCGTATTACGCA
Source organism: Acinetobacter sp. A3 (assembly GCF_012371415.1). Taxonomy (NCBI): domain Bacteria; kingdom Pseudomonadati; phylum Pseudomonadota; class Gammaproteobacteria; order Moraxellales; family Moraxellaceae; genus Acinetobacter; species Acinetobacter sp. A3. The sequence continues at coordinate 172,428 of NZ_JAAZQW010000001.1, read as the reverse complement.
ACAGCACAATTGATCAAGCCTGAATATTTACCAAGTTTGCCTCAGTACCCTAACCAGTAAAAGTGAAAAATAAGCGCTGAGATTGCTGTAATAAGGTGCAGCTGTGAATCGGGTTACTGTATTTTTTAACCCGAAGCGCTTACACTATAGCCAGTTTTTTTCTTATTCCAAGATTGGCTATGATTGACCCGAAATTACTCAGAAATAATATTGAGGCTGTAAATTTAGCCTTAGCAAAACGTGGTGTGCAATTAGATGTAGCAGAGTGGGCAGCACTTGAAGCACGTCGTAAAGAATTGCAATCTAAAACCGAAGCATTACAGGCAGAACGTAATTCGGGTGCAAAACAAGTCGGTCAAATTAAAAAAGCAGGTGGCGATGCCTCTGAAGTTATGGCACGCATGTCTGCAATTGGTGATGAAATCAAAGCTGCTGAAGTGGCTTTGGCAGAATTGCAAGATGAATTAGAAGCCAAATTACTGTCTATTCCTAATATGCCAGATGAGTCTGTACCTGAAGGTAAAGACGAAGCTGATAATGTAGAAGTATTGAAATGGGGCACACCACGCCAGTTTGATTTTGAAATCAAAGATCATACCGATTTAGGCGAAATGATGGGTGGTTTGGAGTTTGAAACTGCAACCAAACTGACAGGCTCACGTTTTAGCGTACTCAAAGGGCCTTTGGCGCGTTTACAGCGTGCGATTACCCAGTTTATGCTAGATACGCATACAGATAAAAATGGTTATACCGAAGCTTATGTGCCGTATTTGGTCAATGCAGATTCATTGCGTGGTACAGGACAACTGCCTAAGTTTGAAGAAGATTTATTCAAGCTTCAAGGCGAAAAAGAATATTATCTGATTCCAACCGCAGAAGTGCCAGTGACTAACTTTGTGCGTGATGAAATCATTGATCCTGAGCGTTTACCGCTAAAATATGCCGCACACACGCCTTGTTTCCGTAGTGAAGCAGGTTCTTATGGTCGCGATACCCGTGGTTTAATCCGTCAACACCAGTTCGATAAAGTTGAAATGGTGCAAATTGTTAAACCTGAAACCTCAATGCAGGCTTTAGAAGAGTTGACTGGGCATGCAGAAGGTATTTTGCAGGCACTTGGTTTGCCGTACCGTAAAATTATTTTATGCGGTGGCGATATGGGCTTTGGGGCGACCAAAACTTACGATTTAGAAGTTTGGGTGCCAAGTCAAAATACCTATCGTGAAATATCTTCATGTTCAAACATGGGGGATTTCCAAGCACGCCGTATGAAAGCGCGTTACCGTGCCGATCAAAAGAAAACTGAATTTGTGCATACGCTAAATGGTTCAGGTTTGGCAGTTGGTCGTACCTTATTGGCGGTAATGGAAAACTATCAACGTGCCGATGGTTCAATCGAAATTCCAGAAGTGTTACGTCCATATATGGGCGGTGCAGCGTTTATTAATTAAGTTGTGCACAGCTCGGCTTAAAATTGCTTACAGTCAGATTTAAATATTGAGGTTTAGTGTGGATATTTTTCCAATCTCGTTAAAGTTGCAGCAGCAACCTTGTCTGATTGTGGGCGGTGGGCATATTGCCTACCGTAAAGCGGTATTGTTGGCTAAAGCAGGTGCACAAATTGATGTTGTTGCACCTGAAATTGATGCAAATCTCCTGCAACTGGTTCAGCAGAGTCAAGGGCAGTATTATCCGGCTGAATTTAGCACTGAGGTTGAATTGCGAGCATACCGTTTGGTAATTGCCGCAACAGATAGTCATGCCGTCAATCAGCAGGTTTTTGAAGCCTGTGAAGCCGAAAAAGTATTGGTGAATAGTGTGGATGATCCGCCACATTGTCGCTTTATGGTGCCTGCCATTATTGACCGTTCACCTTTGATCATTTCAGTGGCCAGCAATGGCACATCTCCTGTGTTGTCGCGTCAAATTCGTACCCAACTGGAAAGTACAATTCCGCATGGTATGGGCAAACTGGCTGAATTTTCAGGTCAGTGGCGTGCCGCAGTAAAACAGAAAATTGTCAATCCAGATGAGCGCCGTATTTTTTGGGAGGAACTCTATGCGAGTCCCCTGAAAGAACAGGTGTTCAATGACAATCTTGAGGCTGCTAATCAAAGCATCCAACAAGCTTTGGCTGAATGGGACACGCCAAAAGGTGAAGTCTATTTAGTGGGTGCAGGCCCTGGTGATCCTGAATTATTGACTTTAAAAGCACTGCGTTTAATGCAGCAAGCCGATGTGGTGATTTATGACCGTTTGGTGTCTGCTCCCATTTTGGAGTTGTGCCGCCGTGATGCCGAAAAAGTTTATGTCGGCAAAGCACGTTCCAATCATGCCGTGCCGCAGGAAGGCATTAATGCCTTATTGGTCAAATACGCACAAGCGGGTAAACGTGTCTGTCGTTTAAAAGGCGGTGATCCCTTTATTTTTGGGCGTGGTGGCGAAGAAATTCAGGAGCTGTATGAAGCAGGTGTCTCCTTTCAAGTGGTGCCAGGCATCACAGCAGCTTCAGGCTGTTCGGCTTATGCGGGGATTCCGCTGACTCACCGTGACTATGCGCAAAGTGTGCGTTTCCTGACAGGACACTTAAAGGAAGGTTCACCTGAGTTGCCGTGGTCAGAATTGGTGTATGAGCATCAAACGTTGGTGCTGTATATGGGCTTGGTGGGTTTGGAAACCATTTGTGAAAAACTGATTGCACACGGACAGCGTGCCGACATGCCAGTGGCGCTTATATCTAAAGGTACTACCCCTGAGCAGAAAGTCGTGGTAGGTACCTTGGCAGATATTGCCAGTAAAGTGGCGCAGCATCAGATTCAAGCACCAACCTTGACCATTATTGGTGAAGTGGTGAGTTTGCGTGAACAATTAAAGTGGCAAGGGTAAATTGATCCTTGTTTCAGCGTTTAAGAGAAGAGAAATCAAGTGATCCATGTCGTTTTGTATGAGCCAGAAATTCCAGCAAACACAGGCAATATTATTCGTTTGTGCGCCAATACCGGTGCACAACTGCATTTGATCAAGCCTTTGGGTTTTGAGTTGGATGATAAAAAATTGCGCCGTGCTGGTTTGGATTATCATGAATGGGCACGTATGCAAATTTGGGACAATCTTGAGCAATGTTTGGCTGATTTAGACAGCAAAGGTGTGGGCTTGGATGCGATTTATCCACTAACGACTAAAGGCACAGAAACACCACATACGTCAAATTTAAACCGACCTGTGGCTTTGCTGATGGGGCCTGAAACACGTGGTTTGCCTGAAGCAGTACGCATGCTATTTCCACAGCAGCACTGGATACGTTTACCAATGGCAGAAAACTCACGCAGTCTAAATTTGTCTAATGCCACGGCAGTTATTTTGTATGAAGCATGGCGTCAGCAGGGGTTTAAGGCGCTGGTTTAATCTGTATTTGGATTATAAAGTTGCCGTAATGAATAAAAGCTGAGGTAAATCGCGCTCAGCTTTTTTGTTCCTGCTATTTTTTGATTTATTAGTGAAATTATTTTAGGCATAAAAAAGGCGCATAAAGCGCCTTTTTTATTTGAGCTGATGTCCCGTCCTGAAATAAGTTTACACCTTAAGAGACTTATTTTATGGAACATAAACGAGAACAACGAGTTAAGCGCACACAACGTGATTATAGCTTCGCCTTTAAAATGATGGTGGTACATGAAGTAGAAAAAGGGCAAATTACTTATAAACAAGCTCAGGCAAAATATGGTATTCAAGGAAGATCAACTGTGCTGGTATGGTTACGCAAGCACGGACAACAGGATTGGACTTCGAATATGCCGACTTCTTCTAAACGCCAATTGACACCCCAACAACGAATCCGCCAATTAGAAAAACAGTTAGCCGCAGAAAAGCTCAAAACTGAATTTATACAGGATGTGATTTATCACATTGATAAAGAGTGTGGGACTGATCTTGGAAAAAAGTATACCGAGCACGTTTCAAAGATTGGCAAAGCCAAAGAAGACTAAGCGTTTCACGTTATTGTCAGTGGTTAGGAATCACTCGACAAGCTTATTATCAAGCAGAAAAACGTGCTCAAATGACTGCACAAGCAACTGAACAAATACTTGAGTTGGTTATGGAATATCGCTGTCTCATGCCAAGTATCGGAACACGTAAGCTGTATTGGCTTATTAAAGGCAAATTGTTGCAACGTGGTTTAAAGTGTGGACGGGATCAGTTATTTAAAATATTGAAAGAAAATAACTTATTGATTCGCCCTAAGCGTCGCTATACAAAAACTACGGATAGCAAGCATTGGATGAAGAAGCATCCAAATTTATTAAAGGATTATTCAGCAGTGCAAGCCAATGAAGTCTTTGTTAGTGATATTACCTATGTTGAGAGTGCTGAAGGTGTGCATTATTTATCCTTGGTGACAGATGCTTATACCCGACAGATTAAAGGTTATAAGTTATCGAATGATATGCGTGCGGAGAATGTTGTGCAGGCTCTACATATGGCGATGCAGCAAGCGACAGATCGAGCGACTAGGATGATTCATCATTCAGATAGAGGTGCTCAATATTGCTCTGAGCTATATCAATCGGCATTGCGCCATTATGGGATATGTCCTTCCATGACAGATGGCAAGGACTGTTATCAGAATGCATTAGCAGAGCGAATTAATGGAATATTAAAGCAGGAGTTTTTAACCACGCGATGTCAAACCATGAAGGAGTTAGATCACTTAATTGCGGAATCTATCATGATTTATAATTGCTATAGACCACATTTAAGTTTAAATATGAACACCCCGAATCAGACGTATGAGCAAACTAAAACCGAGCTAATTGCTTAACTCGGTTTGAAGTGGAATACTGTCAATCTATTTCAGGACAAGACATGAAGTACAGAGATTATCTGTCATCAAACTCGTTATGTTGTGGCGCAGGGTGTTTAAAGCCTTTGGTCTTATAACCAAGATATAAAACCCCAAACATTGCCCACCACAAGCCATACTTCAATGAAGTTTCATCAACTTCGAGCCATAACGCAAAGACTGCGATAAAACCACATAAAGGAATGACAATGAAATTGATAATATCCTTAGGTGTTTTGTTGCGACCATCGCGTAGCGCATAGCGTGAAATTACAGATAAGTTCACGAAGCTGAATGCGGTGAGTGCACCAAAGCTGATCAATGAAATCACAAAATCTAGATCCATAAAACCAGCAGTTAAGGCTACAGCACCCACAATTAGAATGTTGTATGAAGGCGTGTAGTTACGTGGGCTGATATGACCAAAGAGTTTTTTGTTGATCACACCATCACGACCCATTACATACATTAAGCGTGATACACCTGCATGCGCTGAAATACCTGATGCCATGACCGTTACAATTGCAAAGGTCAGTACATAAGATTGGAACAACGAGCCACCCACCAACAGTAAAATTTCTGGCTGAGTTTCTGCGATATTTTTAAAGTAGCTACCTGGTTCATTCGGGAAATAAATCTGCATGAAATAGGTGCTAACAATGAAAATTACGCCTGCAATTAGTGCAGTTAAGAAAATCGCTTTTGGTAAGGTTTTCTCTGTATCTTTGGTTTCTTCTGCAAGTGAGCTGAGTGAGTCAAAGCCTGTAAATGAGAAGCAGAGTAGGGTTGCACCCGTAATTAATGCACCTACCGAAGTTAACTCATTCCAAAAAGGTTGCAAGCTCCATAACTGATAGCGTTGTTCTGCGGTAATAGGGCCATCGGCATTAAAACCAGCTTGTAATTTGGTGAACATCATCCAAGTAAAGACACCAATTACCACCAACTGGATTAACACAATCAAGCTGTTGAAGTTCGCCACAAAGCGCGCACCACGCAAGTTAACACCTGTCATGAATGCGGTGAGTACCACCACCCAAATCCAGTGATTCACTTCAGGGAATAACGCTTCTAAATAAATCACCGCCAAAATAATATTGACCATTGGCGAGAGCAGGTAATCCAGCCAGGATGACCAACCCACCATAAAGCCGACGTTGGGGTGAATGGATTTTTGTGCATAGGTATAGGCCGACCCTGAAGATGGGTAACGACGAATCATGTGACCATAACTCAAAGACGTGAGCAAAATGGCAACTAGTGCAAAAATATAAGATGTGGGTACGTGAAAATGACTTTCTTCCGATACTAAACCGAAAGTGTCGAATAACGTCATCGGTTGAATATAGGCTAAACCAATAATAATGATGTGCCAGAGCCCTAGCGTTTTTTGCAGTTTAGCTGCCGATTGAGTCCCAGAGATATTTGTCAACGGCGTTATCCTCTTAATCGTTGATCAAGGATCAGTCATGTTTGTTCAGGATTGTTTGAGACGAACAATCCCCCCTACATAAAAAGTAAAAACGCGCCAATCTACTCCATAATGATGCGCTTTGTCAGTATCTTTGTTTTCTTTTTTAGCAGAAAATATGCCACATTGATGAAAAAATATCAGACGCAGCAGTCTACCAATGAAAAGCCCGATGTTTAAAAAACATCAGGCTGGTTTTTCGGCTATGTTCGCCTATTTTTTAGCAATTACCAAGCCTTTTTTAAGATAGCCTTGAGTTCTTCTAAATTGGCTTCTTTCGGGTTGTAAATAATTGAACCATCGTTCAGGGCTTTTTCAGCCACCTCATCTAATTGTGCTTCGCTTACTTTGCCTGTTTCCTGCAAGGTACGCGGCAATTTAGTGAGGGCGTATAAGCGGTCACGAATGGCAACAATTGTTGAAATGGTTTTGTCGGCACGTAAATGCGCTGGGGTTTGTGCATACACATCTGCACCTGCCAATGGCAAGAGTAGATCTGCAATTTTATCGGCATTTACTTCTTTGTTGTATTCCAGCACATACGGTAAGAATAAATTCATACACAGACCATGTGGTAAATGCGCGACTGCACCCAAGGCATGACCTAAAGAATGTACTAAGCCCACCATAGAGTTTGAGAAAGCAATGCCCGCCATGGTAGATGCCTGTGCCAATTCTAGACGACCTTGTTCATCGCTTGGGTTATCTAACACATTAAACAGGTTGTTGCTGATTTTCTTAATTGCTGCTGTGGCATAGGCATCAGAAATTGGATTGGCTGCCATGCAACTATAGGCTTCAACGGCATGTGTCATCGCATCCATAGCGGTCATAGCTGTTAAATGTGGTGGCAACGTTTGCGTCATACGTGGGTCTAAAATGGCAGCATGTGGCATTAAGTAATACGATGCAAATGGCATTTTAACGTTCTTTTCAGTGTCTGAAACTACTGCGACCATGGTCACTTCTGAGCCTGTGCCTGAAGTGGTTGGAATCACAAAAAAAGGTTTGAGTGGACGCGGTAAGTTATGTGCACCTGAATATTGCAATAAGTCATCGCCACCTTCACTCACTAAAATATTAGTCGCTTTGGAGGTGTCGATTACCGAACCACCACCCACCGCAATAATGGCATCACAGTTGTTTTCACGGTATAGCTGAGCAGCACGACGCACAGTCATAACACTTGAGTCTTGCGGAACATCATCAAAAATACAGCCGATCACCGCATCGGTAGATTCAAATGCAGCTTCAATCGGTGCAAGTAGATTGTTGGAACGCACGCCTTTGTCGGTAATGATCATTGGGCGTTGAGAACCTAGTGTCGCCAATTCAAACGGGATGTGTTCAAGTGCGGCATGACCCGCAATGACTTTGACTGGGCAAAAAAATTCGTAATAAGGCTTCGCCATGTTATGCACTCCGTTTGAAATAAGATTGGGCAACTTTTAGATAAATATTGGCTGCACCTGATAGTTTTTCTTTTAAGCTAAGTTCGCTTGGATATTGTTTTACTGCCAATTCTGCCAGTAATTTAGGCAAGATCAGTGCTTCCATTTTATTCAGGCAACGCACTAAACGAATGGCATAAGACACATCACCATCGGCAATCATGCGGTCATGTGCAAAGGCTTGTGCTGTGCTTTCCTGAAAGGAAAAAACCAAATAGGCATGGTTTAAATGTTTGAAGGTAATGGTTAAATCTGGTTTTTGGGCTGTATTTTGCAGCAATTCCAGTTGGTGGTCTTCAGTGACTTTGGCAATAAAGGCTGGACCATTTGGAAAAACTTTCATAGACAAGACAAAGTTGCTTGGGAATTTGGCAACTTCTTGTTTAATTTCTTCATCGACCTGACTTGCCATGACTAAACCTCTGCCAATGATATCCATCATGAGTTTGACATAGGCCAGTTGCAAAGCGGGTTTCACAGATTTAGTTGAAATCACGCGCTGAATCCCTGTGTTATAAATCATTATTTAGAGTAAATACTCTATTTTATTTCTTATTGAAAAGAAAGCCATTTATACGTGAATGACTTGAACGTCATTAAAGTAACCGCTGTTTTGTAAAGTTTCAATGATATCTGCACATAAGTTTTCAAAATGTGGATAGTTCTCGACTAAATCCATCACACGCACCATTTCCAAACCTGCATAGCCGCAGGGGTTGATGTTTTGAAAGCCTGTTAAATCACAATCAATATTGAGGGCTAAACCGTGATAGCTACGACCTTTACGAATTTTAAAACCCAGTGAGCCAATTTTACGTTCATTGACATATACGCCTGGTGCATCGGCTTTGGCATAGGCATCAATGCCGTATTTTTTAAGCAGCTCAATCATCAAGTTTTCAGCATAAGATACCAAAGTACGGACATTCCAACCTAAACGGTTGAGGTCAAACATGAAGTAGGCGACCAATTGGCCTGGGCCATGCCATGTGACTTGGCCTCCTCGGTCAGTTTGTACTACAGGAATATCCGTAGCCATTAAAATATGTTCAGCTTTGCCTGCTTGCCCCTGAGTGAGTACATTCGGATGCTGCAAAATCCAGAGTTGGTCAGGACTGTCTGCATCACGTTGCTCCGTCCAGTGTTTCATTTCCTGAAAGCGTGCTTCGTAGTCTGTCAGGTCATGGTATTGACGAATAATCAGGTTTGGCCGTTGTGCAGTGTCCACAGTGATGCAGTCCTATCCGTAAAAGCAAGAAATTGATTTTATTATACGAAAATGTGGCGGGTGTAGGGGATTTGTGGAATGAATAAGATTTTGTGAGTTCAGAAACAAAAACACGCTCGAAAGCGTGTTTTTAAAGATGAATCTGCAAAATTACAAGGCAGTTTTAATTAGTGGGCAAGCGGCTAAATCTGCATAAATTGCATGCACTTGTTCCAATTCTTCAAAACGCAATTGTGCGGTAATTGAATGATACTTACCTGTGCGTGATGGGGTAATGCGCAGGCTTTGTGTATCAAATTCAGGAAAATGTTTCACTAAAATTTCAACCACGGCAATACGCAGTTCATCACCCGCGTCTCCAATGAGTTTAATTGGGTAATCCATTGGAAATACCCAAAGATGCTCTTGTAGTTCACGAGATGGGGTACGGTTGAATAACGTCATAAGCGTGATCTCTATCTCTATAGCAAACGCCTGCATCGAAGCAGGCGTGTTGGTCTTGTATAAATAAATGAGGCTGAATTTTAAATTTTCAACCAATCATCTAAGTAACAATTAGTCATTTTCCAAGAAAGAACGTAAGTGTTCAGAACGCGAAGGATGACGCAGTTTGCGAAGTGCCTTAGCTTCAATCTGACGAATACGCTCACGGGTCACGTCAAACTGTTTACCTACTTCTTCCAATGTATGGTCGGTTGGCATATCAATACCAAAACGCATTTTCAGAACTTTGGCTTCACGTTCAGTCAAGTTTTCAAGCACTTCACGGGTCGCTTCTTTTAAGCCTTCAGAGGTTGCCGCATCGACTGGTGAAGTGATGTTGCTGTCCTCAATGAAGTCACCCAAATGTGAATCTTCATCATCACCAATTGGCGTTTCCATAGAAATCGGCTCTTTGGCAATTTTCAGAACTTTACGAACTTTGACTTCGTCCATTTCCAAGCGTTCGCCCAATTCTTCTGGAGTTGGCTCACGGCCCATTTCCTGAAGCAATTGACGCGATACACGGTTGATTTTGTTAATGGTTTCAATCATGTGTACTGGAATACGAATGGTACGTGCTTGGTCGGCAATTGAACGGGTAATCGCCTGACGAATCCACCAAGTTGCATAAGTCGAGAACTTATAACCACGACGGTATTCAAACTTGTCTACCGCTTTCATCAAGCCGATGTTACCTTCCTGAATTAAGTCAAGGAATTGCAAACCACGGTTGGTGTATTTTTTCGCAATCGAAATGACCAGACGTAAGTTGGCTTCAACCATTTCTTTCTTCGCACGGCGGGCTTTGGCTTCACCAACGGCCATACGTTTAGAAATGTCTTTAATGCCTTTTACATCTAGACCTAGCTCTTTTTCAATATCGGCAATCTTTTGTTGGAAAGCCAAAATATCTGGACGTACTTTTTCCAAATAGCCTTTTTGATCTGCAGCAGCTTTGGCAATCTGTTCATCTAACCAAGCAAAATTAGACTCTTGACCTGGGAATGAAGTACGGAACTGGGTACGATCCATACGACCACGACGCACCGCATAGCGCATCACTTCACGTTCAGCCGTACGGATTTGTTCATGTGTGCCACGAATCATTTCAGAAATGATATCAAACAAACGCGGTGTAAATTTGAACATCATAAACACGGTAGCCAATGCTTCTAAAGCTTCTTGAGCTTCAGCACTTTCACGGCCATGTTTTTCAATCGCTGCAATTTTTGCAAGATAGGCTTGTTCTAATTCACCAAAACGCATTTTGGCAATTTCTGGGTCTGGGCCTGAATCTGTTTCAGATTCTTCTTCAGTTTCAGCTTCTTCTTCCTCATCGTCATCATCAAGTTTGACGTCTTTGGTTGGTTTGTCGCTGGTGTCTTCTTCTTTGTCTAAATCGGCTTCGTCTTCTAAAACTTCTGGAATTTCTTCATCGGTTTCAGGGTCTAAATAACCCGATAAAATATCGGCAAGGCGGCGTTCACCCGCTTCATAATCTTTATATTCTTGCAGTACCACTTGCACTGCGTTTGGCCAGTAGGCAATCGAGTGAAGTACATCGCGAATCCCTTCTTCAATACGTTTCGCAATGCTAATTTCACCTTCACGCGTTAACAGCTCAACCGTACCCATTTCACGCATATACATACGCACAGGGTCTGTGGTGCGACCAGGCTCATTTTCTACAGAGGCAAGTACCGCTGCAGCTTCTTCTTCAGCAACTTCGTCGGCAGCTTCTGCATTGTCTTCGAACATTGCATCATCAGATTCAGGCGCACGTTCATGCACAGGAATACCGACGTCTTGAAGCATTTGAATAATGTCTTCAATCTGTTCGCTTTCCGTGATTGAGTCCGGGAGATGATCGTTAACCTCAGCGTAAGTTAGGTAACCTTGCTCTTTGCCTCGGCTAATCAGAGCCGCTACTTGCGAAGTAGGGGAATTCATATCGCTCATCTTTGCTTACTCTTCGTTGAATCTGTGGCAGTGAAAAACCGTGCATGATAGCACAATTCGCTTTAAATAGGGTTGGAATTGATCAATCAAGCATGATTTTAAAATGATGTTTGAATGAAGAATTGAATAGGAATATGGGGCTTCATTACTGTTTTTCAAGTCAATTTCCTTTTTGCCCGCAAAATATTTTTATGATTGGGGCCAATCCTGAATAATGATACTAACTTGCTAATATATACACAAATTTTAAAGTATGTTGCAATGTGCGTATGTTGCAGTTTTTTGAAAAAAATAAATAAAACTTGACAATATTTATAAAGGCAGATAAATAGCGGCTAGACCCTTCACATTTTTTCATTCTGAGGTAGTTTTAGTGTCTTCTACAGATTTTGAACTAGATGATAACTACGGTGATGATGATGTTAATTTCGATGAGGCATCAAACAAAATAAGCGCGAAAGAATCTTTAGAAAAGCGCCGTTTGATTGATGATTTACTCGCACAACGTCGTTTGGAACGTGAGCTCAAAGATTTTGATTATGATTTTGACGATGACGACGATTTTGACGACGAAGACGACTAAAATCAGGTTCTGCATCACCCGCTGAAAATGCTATGCTACATCCCTAAATTGACACCTATGGATTTGAAATGACTGCTTTAGATTTAGACCTGTTAAGTGAATATCTAGATGGTGACCAAAACGAATATGGTCTAGACTTCGCTGCAACACATGGTTTCTTGTGTGCCATTGCAGTTGGACCTCTATTTGACCCATGGTTAAATGAATTATTTGAAGGCAATCAAAACAAAGTGCCTGCCGAAATTATCGCGCAAATTAAGGCATGGTTAGAAAGTATTCGCCAAAGTTTAGCCAATGAAGAAGGCATTGAATTTCCATTTGAAATTGAAGAAGCAGAAGTTGATTCAAGCTTAGGTGACTGGAGTGTTGGTTTTGTAGATGCCATGTTCCTGAATGAAGAAGCGTGGTTCACACCTGAATTTGAAGAACAACTGGTCGATTTAACTTTGCCAATGATGGTATTTAGTGGCATTGATGAAGAAGACCCACAAATGGAATCTTTCCGTCGCAATGGTCAGTTAATGGACGAGATTGCAGAAGAAATTCCTGAAAATCTGAATGAATTGTATTTGATGTATCACACACCTGAATAAACTGTCGAATCTATTGGTTAGATTCATGTTTTTGCATATTTGAAAGCATGAATACCTAAAAAAAGCACTGCTAAATGCAGTGCTTTTTTGTGGCTAGGATGAATACATCAATGATGTATTGTTTCAACCTTAGCAGAACTATGCCAATTAGCGTGTAGCACGATCCCAAGCATCTTTTACCGCAAATTTTGCTTGTTCCCAAGTTAAGCGAGAACTGCCTTTAATTTGTTCCCATTTGCTTTTTAAATCGGGTTCGACATCTTCAAAGCGGGTATGTGCATCATAATGCGGGCGGTTTTCATAACCAACACGGTAAGCATTTTGGTAGTCACGGTCATATTCTAAATCGGGGTAATGACTGCGTGTTTCTGCATAATAGACAGTATTGAGACTATTGGCACGCCAGTACGCTTCTTCTTCGGTAGGATTGACTACTTCTGCAGTGCCCTTACCAGCTAATCCACCAACAACAGCACCTACAGCACCACCAACCACTGCACCTACAGGGCCGCCTAATGCGCCAACGGTTGCACCTGTTGCAGCACCACCAACTGCACCTAGACCTGTACCAACAGGGTGGGCACCCGGCTCACCTGTAATCGGGTCGGCATTTAAACGATCACGTTCTTCTTTGGGTAAATTTTTAACCACATCACGGTCAATCTGTTCATTGCGTTCAAAATCTGACATGCGAATCACCTTTTATCGTTGTATGAGTTATTGCTGTGTTCATATTCATAATCGCTATGAATGAACTAAGCTTAGGCGATGAAAATGTAGCCTTATACTCCATTCACAAGGTGTTTTAGTTACAGCGCATGTCTGAAGTAAGTTTATATATGATGCTGCGCGTGGCTGTAGTTTTTAGGTGTGTGCTGTTGTTTTTGGGTGTCTAATACAGCAATTCAGTAAAATTTTATAAGAATTTATTGTGGTAGTAACGGTTTGCGTACCAGTTGTAGGCAATATGAAACACAGCACCATGAATGGCAATCAGGCACAGCATGATCACGGCAGCCAAAGCCAATCCTGCTTTATCTGCTGCTTTTAGAATTTCTTCTGCATTTGGGTTCATGAGTACCAAGAAAAATACAAAGAAGCTGCCAATAATAATGGCCACCGCGCTTGAGCCCCAAACCAACTGGATTTTTTCGTCACTGCTGGGTAGGCGTTGTTCTTTTTTTACAAAATGGCCTGCGCTAATAAATGCTGCAGCAATTAAGGTCGGTAGCAGAGTCAGTCCACCCAAGTTCAACCCAAAAATTAATACAGTAATCAGCAAAACCAGCGCAATACTATAAACTGCGGCGAAGAAGAGTAAATAATGTTTCATGTCTGGTTTTCCCCGAAAAGATATAATTTTACAGTGTTGTATTGATTAATGCTGTTGTTTACGGCGGTATCTACGGTACAGCACCACAGCAACAAGTAGCACTACAATGGCAATAATTACATGGCTGACCCGATTGAAAATTTGATGCATAAGTTGCTGATTTTCACCAAAATAATAACCGACACAGGCTAAAAATGTTGTCCAAATAATGGTGCCCAGACCACTATAAAACATAAATTTCCAAAATGGCATGCGACTCATACCGGCAGGAATACTAATCAATGAGCGGATTGCAGGAATCATACGCCCAAAAAAGACAATGCGATGTCCGTACTGTTCAAACCAGTGTAGAGATTTTTTGACGTCCTGCTCTTTAATGAATAGATATTTGCCGTAACGATTGACCCAGCGATAGATACTGTCGTGTTTACAACGATAGCCAACCCAATATAAAACTGCGGCTGCAACTAATGAGCCTATACAGCCTGCAATAATCACACCCAATAGCAACAATTGCCCTTGAGAGGCAGAATAGCCTGCTGAAGGCATAATAATTTCTGAGGGAACAGGCGGGAAGACGTTATCCAGAAACATTAACAAGGCAATACCGAGGTAGCCGAGTTGTTCCATAATGGAAATAATCCATTCAGTTACATTCATGCAAGTCGTGTTTTAAAAAAGTGCTCCTATCCTAAGCACTCTTGCATAAACAGTAAAGTATAAGAACGGTAAAGCCTTGCGCTTTAGGCTTAATCAAGTTCTGAATGGGTGAGGGTGTAGATATAGACTCGTCTTAATGTATATGCCATAAGAATTGGAACTGCACACAGCAAGGCGTAATTAAAAAAATTGGCAGGTAAATGATAGCCAATAAAAGCTGCAATAATGCCACCTAAAATTGCACCCATAGCCACAATAAAGGTATGTGACTCATCTTCCAAACGATTTTGTATTTCTGTATGACACAGAGCAGATAAAGATTTTACAGGGGTGAAACGTAATGTTTGCATTGAATTTGAAATTGTTGTTTTTAGCATAATTTCACTCCTGATAATAGCGTATAGGTTTAGGAGTACATAACGATCCTTAAGTTTTGGTTATGGGTGAGATTGTGTGTTGTTGCTTATCCACTAATAACAGCCACAAATTTTGTGGCTTATTTAGCTTGAATGCTATCACCCAATCTGGGGATTTTTGCGCAATAGTTGGTAAAAATGCGTTGTATTTTTATGTTCTATGTAATCTTGCGTGAATGAGCACATACTGAATGGCAATAAAAAAGCCCTCAAAAATGAGGGCTTAAGTTTATTCTCCAGCATGCTAAAGACTACGTCAGACATGCTCGAGAAATATTTATTACAACCTGTATGTATTACAGACGTTTGCGTTTGGCGGCAGCAATTTGTGACTGACGCATACGGAAACCTTCTTTTTGTTTCTCTGTGGTTTTATCAATACAGTACACGCAAGATACGCCGTGTTCATAGCTTGGCAGTTCAACTTCTTCTGGAAGCAATGGCCAGCCACAAGCATGACACTTGATGTTTTGGCCTTCTTGCATACCGTGAGTTACTGCGGTACGACCATCAAACACAAAACATTCACCTTCCCATAAGCTTTCATCGGCAGGGGTTTCTTCTAGGTATTTTAAAATACCACCTTTAAGGTGATATACCTCATTAAAGCCTTCCTGAAGCAATAATGATGTCGATTTTTCACAGCGAATTCCGCCTGTACAGAACATCGCAATTTTTTTGTCTTTGTGTTGTTCTAGGTTTTGCTTAACGTAGTCAGGAAATTCACGGAAAGTTTCAGTTTTTGGGTCAATCGCACCTTTGAATGTACCTGCCTTGTATTCGTAGTCATTACGAGTATCAATCAAAATCACATCATCACGGGCAATCAGTTCGTTCCATTCTTTCGGGTCTAGGTAGTGACCGACCAAGTCACGTGGTTTGACTTCTACACCTAGCGTAACAATTTCTTTCTTCAGTTTAATTTTCATTTTACGGAATGGTTTTTCAGAGCTATGCGACTCTTTATATTCCATTGCGGTAAAACCTTCGTTTAACAGAAATTGGTGTACTTGATCAATCGCCGCACGATCACCTGCGATGGTACCGTTAATGCCTTCACCCGCCACAATAAGAGTACCGCAAAGGTTGATTGAATTTACCAAATCTAGCAGGCGTTGTTGAAGATCGGAAGGATCTGCAACTTCTTTGAATTGGTAAAGTGCGGCAACAACCCAAGTCGTGGTCGCTGGCTGTTCTACAGGTGCAAGCTGTTCTACAGTAGCGTTCATGGAGTACTCCAATATGTGAAAGACAAAATTTAAGGCGCATATTCTAACCCGCTTTGCTTGAATATGCGAGAAATCCGAGTGAGGTGCATGGTTTTAAAGCGTGACACAGCATTTTAAAAATGTACCAGAACGGGGTATGATGCCACTCGGTTTGAACTGCAATATTGCAATTCAAACTTGATACCTCTAACTGAATGTTGTTTAAATTTTGGAGTGCTAGATTGAGTAAGGATCGTCCAAGTGCCACTTTAACCCCGTGTGCAGGTCGTTGTTCTACGGTTTTTGGTGATTCTGTCTGTCGAGGTTGCCGTCGTTTTAACCATGAGGTGATTCAGTGGAACACGTATAGCACCGAACAACATACTGCAGTTTGGCGTCGTTTGGATGCACAGTTAGATCAGATTTTAGTACCAATGTTGCCTTTTGCAGATTTACGTCATGTAGAAGGCTTTGTACGTTCCAAGCGTGTGCGTTTACGAGAAGATGCCTCTAAAGGTCGTAAGCTGTACCATGCGCTTAAGCTCTGTGAGAAAAACCGCCATTTTACCGATGAAAGTGGTTTGGGTATTCATTACAAAGAGGTGCGACCGTTGTGGCAAGAGTTTGAGCGCCGTATTTTGGCATTGGCAACCGCAAGTTATGATTTTGCATTTTTACGTGCCGATGGCATTAGTCATAGTCTGTTGCAAAACCTGCAAGAAAGTTAAGGGTTCATTCAAAAGCAATTCATGCTGTTGTCATGAAATGACCCTAAATTCGGATATAAAAAAACTCGCAAAAATTGCGAGTTTTTTATTGCATACGGCAGGGGAATTACGCCACTTGTACTGGAATACAATTTGCTGTGTGACTGACTGTGTTGTCTGGGTTTGCATAAACCAAACGCGGTTGATGCGCATTGGCTTCTGCTTCAGTGAAATCACCAAAAGTTGCAATGATAATAATATCGCCTACATCGGCTTGATGTGCTGCGCCACCATTGACAGAAATGATCCCTGAATTGTCTTCACCACGAATGGCATAAGTCGTGAAGCGCTTACCATTGGTCACGTTCCATACGTGGATTTCTTCATATTCACGAATGCCAGCCAAATCCATAAGCGTTCCGTCAATTGCACAAGAACCTTCATAGTGAAGTTCTGCATGAGTTACAAAAGCACGGTGGATTTTGCATTTTAATAAACGAGATAGCATGGTGAGCGTCTCCTTAGTGGACCTAAGATTTTATCTTATGGTGAATTCAATCACTGCTTGACTGAGGTCGGTACTGAGCAGAAAGCGCATTTTGCTCTCAAAATAGCGACAAGGCAAGTGTGATTGTTCAACAATTGTAGATTCATTAGTTCGGTTTATAGGCATTGATTTGATTCATGGCTTGTTGTACGTCGCCATTGACCAGTAATTTGATGCGACCCAAGGCATGTGCAAGAGCATCATTCATGAGGGTTTGTTCGCTACTTGGTGCTTTGCTGAGTACATGGCCTGATACGCGTTCTTTTGAACCCGGGTGCCCAATACCAATGCGTAAACGATGAAAATTTGGACCTGTATGCGGTACGATGTCACGCAAACCGTTATGACCACCATGACCACCACCTGTTTTTAGGCGGATGATCCCTGGGTTCATGTCCAGTTCATCATGAGCAATCAGCATAGCTTCAGGCGCAATTTGATAGAATTTGGCGAAGGGAACAACACTTTGACCAGAACGGTTCATAAAGGTTGTGGGTAATAACAGACGAACGTCTTGACCTTCGATATTACCGCGACCGCTGATCCCGTGAAATTTAGGATCGGCTTTTAACGTAATGCCATATTGATCTGCAAGCTGTTCTACAAACCAGAAACCTGCATTATGGCGGGTTTGGGCATACTCTTTACCAGGGTTGCCCAAACCAACAATCAGTGAAATATTAGCCACTAATTACACCGTAAACACTTATGCGCGTTTGAAGTCAGCGTGCATAGGTGTGTTTTTAGCAGGGTGACGTTGTAAAGCTTGGATTTTAACGCTTTCAACTTTGTCGCCTACTTTGATTTCTACAACTTCTTCAAAGAAAGCGTTGCTTTCTAAAGCTTTTACAAGCTCACGAAGTTCTAAAGTAACAGCTACTGGCTCAGCGTCGCCACCATAAATGATAGCTGGAACTAATGCAGCGTGACGAAGGCGGCGGCTCGCACCTTTCCCTTGGTTAGCTGCTTCACGCGCTTGAGCGTTTAATACGAAGTTTGCCATGATAGACATCCTTATTTTGAGTTTAAATAAACTAGATCTGCGACCAATCTAGTGATAGAAAACCCTGCCAATTGGCAGGGCTTTGAAAATTCAGCGCTCTATTATAGATAAGAATCGAACATTGCGCTAATAGATTCTTCGTTGTTAATACGACGAATTGTTTCTGCAACCATACTCGCAACAGACACTTGACGGATTTTGCCAAGTGCTTGCGCTTCTTCTGAAAGAGGAATAGTGTCAGTTACAACCAATTCATCAATTACAGAATTTTTAAGGTTTTCAATTGCTTTGCCTGAAAGTACAGGGTGGGTTGCATAAGCAACAACACGACGTGCACCAAAAGTTTTCAGTGCATCAGCGGCTTTGCATAATGTGCCCGCAGTATCTACCATGTCATCTACAATGACACAGTCACGATCTTTTACATCACCAATCAAATGCATCACTTGTGATTCATTCGCTTTTTGACGACGTTTATCGATAATTGCAAGATCGATATCACCCATTTGTTTTGCAACAGCGCGTGCACGAACCACACCACCAACGTCTGGTGAAACCACCATTAGGTTGTCGTGTGACTGTTGACGCAGGTCAGCCAATAGCGCAGGCGTACCGTAAATGTTGTCTACAGGGATGTCGAAGAAACCTTGAATTTGGTCTGCGTGCAAGTCAATCATCACCACACGGTCAATGCCCACAGTCGTTAGCATATCTGCAACCACTTTGGCTGTAATTGGAACACGTGTAGAACGAGGACGACGGTCTTGGCGGGCGTAACCGAAGTAAGGAATAACGGCAGTAATACGACCAGCACTTGCACGACGCAAAGCATCAGCCATCACCAAGATTTCCATGAGGTTGTCATTGGTTGGCGCACAAGTAGGTTGTACGATAAATACGTCTTTACCACGGACATTCTCGGTAATCTCTACAGCAATCTCACCATCAGAGAAGGTAGAAACTGATGCAGCACCTAAAGGAATGTGCAAGTGGCTTACGACTTTTTGAGCGAATTGTGGATGCGCGGTTCCACTAAAAACGACAAGATTGGGCATGAAGCACCCTTGGCGGTTGGTGTATGTAGGAATAGATGGCAGGGGTAGCTGGATTCGAACCAACGGATGCCGATATCAAAAACCGGTGCCTTACCACTTGGCGATACCCCTAATGCGGCAGAACTTTAATATTTTTACGGCGTTCTGTCAAGGTAAATTAACAGGATGGCGCTAATATTGGGGGTTCTGTCTAATGCGAGAAAATGGCAGGGGTAGCTGGATTCGAACCAACGGATGCCGATATCAAAAACCGGTGCCTTACCACTTGGCGATACCCCTAATACAGTAATCTACAGGTGAAAGAGATGGCAGGGGTAGCTGGATTCGAACCAACGGATGCCGATATCAAAAACCGGTGCCTTACCACTTGGCGATACCCCTA